>DASPQU010000116.1:0-11369 GCA_035624805.1 Binataceae bacterium (SeqCode)
GCGAACTATTCGTTCCTGATGCTTAACCCGAACAAGAAATCCGTCACGCTCAATCTGAAAGATACGCGTGCTCGCGACATCATGTTAAAGCTGCTCACGACCGCCGATGTAATCGTCGAAAACTATCTCGAGGGCGTGATGGAGTCGTTCGGACTCGGCTACGACGAATTGGCGGGTCACTTTCCGCGCCTGATTTACGCGTGCGGACGCGGTTTTGGGTCAGGCACGCGATGGGCGAAGCTGGGCGCGATGGACAATACGATTCAGGCTGCCTCGGGCGTCATCAGTATCACCGGATTTGCCGATCATGGCGTGAAAACATCGGCAACCTTTATCGATATGGGGACCGGCAGCCATCTCGTGAGCGGCATCCTCGCCGCGCTGCTCCATCGCGAACGGACAGGGCGTGGACAGAAGGTCGAGGTCGCGATGCATGATGTCGCGATTCCCGCGCTAACCAGCGTGCTGGCGCCGGTCCTGCAGGGACGCAAGTTCAAGCGCCTCGGCAATCGCCACTGGGGCGCATGTCCGACGAATGTTTATCCCGTGCGCGACGGAGAGATTCTGCTCTTTTGTCTCACCGAAGCGCATTGGCAGACCCTCGCACGCCTGATGGGTCGCGAGGATTTGCTTTCCAACGAGCATTACAAGGACCACGGGAGTCGGCTTCGGATTGCTGACGAAGTTGACGCCATCGTCGCAGACTGGACGCGGACGCACGCGCGCGACGAAATCCTTCAGCTGATGATAGAGAAGGGAATCCCGAGTGCTCCGGTGCGAGAAGTCGAGGAAGTCATTGAAGATCCCGAGGTGGCTTGCCGCGGCGCACTGGTCGATATGGACTATCCCGGGCGCGGACGCGTTCGCGTCGCAGGGTCCCCCATCAAGCTTTCCGCCGTCGCCCTGCAGGATACACCCTCCGCGCCGCCGCCCGGCCTGGGCGAGCATACGGATCAAATCCTTGGCTCGATCGGCGTAACCCCCGAAGAGATCGCAAAGCTTCGCAACGACGGCGTCATATAGTGAGCAAACGGCCTGATCGCGATGTGCTTTGCGACGCCCGTTTATCTGACATTGGGTTAATAAATCGAATCAAAAAGACGCTAAAGCATTTGGTGCAATGCGCTCCGATCAGCTAAGAGTGCGCATATGGCGATCGGCGGAGTCGCGCGACCCGCGTTCGAGAACTTCGTTGAAATAAGCTCGCCGGTACCGGAACGACTTCTGCTCGAAACGCGTCCGAATGCGGCGACAGTTCGCAGTTTCGTCTTCACACGCGCGGCGGAACACGCGTGGCAAATCATCAATAAAGCCTATGCAGAACCGGGCGACACGATTTTCTGGGTGAGCGGTCCGCCGGGTTCAGGCAAAACCCATTTTCTCAATTATGTAGCCGCGATCGGTGCGCGTTCGCGACCGCTCTTCGCGGAGCGCGGAAGACCGGCTCAGTTTTGTCTTCAGGTGGCCGGGCCGGTCGGGCCCGGCGAAATGGACGTATACCTTTCTCAGGCTCTTGCTGAGCAAATCACCGATGCGCGCGGCAGCCTCGAATTGATGCGGCAAGCGCGAAGCGGTGGTGGGTTCAAGACCATCCTGGCCCACGCGCGGCGGACCGGAATCGGCGCCATCGTGGGGTTGGTCGATTTTTCCGTTACCGAAACGCGACCTCTGACCGAATACCTGCGCGCCATCGTTGATACGGCAGGACGAGTGCGCGGCCTCGACTTGATGCTAATCGTTGCAAGCCGTGCGAGCGCATTCGACGGCGCCGTCGAATTGACGGCCGCGCCGGCCGACAGCGGCGAAGCGACGATGGTCGCCCTGGGGCGCGCGCGAATCCTGAAAGGCAAGGTTGCCTCGGTGACCGAGCACGTCGGCGAAAACCAGTCGGGCCGCGAGCGCAACCCGCGATCGTTGTTTCCATTTCATCCCGCCGCTTTCGACGCATTAAGTGCGATCGCCGGCGCTTCGATATCTATCGCAGCGCTTGCCAACTTGATTCGCTCCATCCTCGATGCCGTCGCGGATGGCTCCGTCGCCGTTTCGGCCTCGTTACTGATTTATCCTGCCGAACTTCTGGATGTTCCGATTACACGCGGCCAACTTGAACACATGCTCGGAGCTGACGGACGCGCGGCTCTGATGATCGCTGAGAATGCCGCGACACGTCTGACGAGCAATCAACGTGAACTTGGGCGGGCGGTGGCGCGGACACTTGCGATCGAGAACCTGGTGCGTCCGGGTTCCCTTCTCAATATTGGCGAACTCCATCAGCGGCTTCGCCTGCTGGACGGGCGAGCCCCGGGCGATCGATGGACGACGCTTGTTCTCGAGGAAATCGTGGCGAGGCTGGCGGAGAGCACCCGCGGAATAATCGGATCGAAAGATGGTGCGGCAACGTTCGAGTCCAGCGGCGCCGACGCCCCGGAGGTGGCAGCTTACAACGGTGCCTTGGCGCTGGCGCGTCACTTCGATCCGGGTTTGACGGCGGTCCACGATGCGAAAGACATCGCGCCCGGCCTTGAACGTCTTCGCCAGGCAATGGCTGCCGCCCTCGAAGCATCGTCACGGGATCCCCGTACGCTCGTCGAGGTGCTTGCTGCCGCGCATCTCGATCTCGATCCCGCGCAAGTGCGCACGTTTGAAGATTTTGCGGCGCTGGTTGGCGCGGGTCCGCTGAATCTCGTTGAACTCGCAAGGAATTCGACTTTGCGAGGGCAGGCGTTGAAGACGATAAGTGGCTATCGTCAGGTGTCGGCCGCGGTGGTAGTTGCGCCTCGAATTCGGGCGATGAATGAATACCTGACTGCGACGCGCCTGCGCAGCCCCCTCATCGCCGATCAGAAAATCGACAACGCTGTTGTCGCTCTCGAAACCGATTGCGCGCTGCTGGCGGCCGAGATTCATCCTCGGATGCTGTTGCGCGACGTTTCGATGATCGAATCGCTGGAAGTTCGCTTTCAGAAGTTTAAGTGGAGTTACAGCCAGGCGTATCGAAACGCGCATGCCGAGAACCGAATCGAGATGGAGCGGCTTGCTTCCGAAGCCGACAGTTTGCGCAGCCATATCGAGGCTATCGCACGGTTGAATTCAATTCCCAGTCTCGGGCCGGCAGCGGGAGAGGAAGTTGCGATTCGCGCGCAGCCGATTGTTGCTCGTATCGCGACGTGCGATTTCGAAGGTCAGCTGGCGCCCGAAGTCGAGCCGCTGTGTCTGCGATGTCGATACATTCTCGGAACACCGGCTCCACGTGAGGAGTTAACTCATCTTCAGAATCAGGCGCGACGCGAGATCGAGTCGAAATTCGCCGCACTGTCGCAAAGCGCGATAGCGCGAATCATTCGCGAGCATGATCGCGATCGCCGACTGGAGGGATTTCTGAAGATCGTTCAAGCCGCGCAAACCGACGCGCTCGCGCGCGTGCTTGACGACAATCTGACCCGCTATCTCGCGCAACTGCTCGAAGAGAATATCGGCGAGCTAACCGCTCGCAGGGCCGGCGTCATTCAGCCGATTGCGGATGCGAGGAAGAAAGCCCGGGCCGCAGGGCAACGGCGATCGGAAACGGACTCGTGACTCGGAAAGGGTGCGGTCTAGTTCGCGTGGACGCTGCGGCGACGCGGCTTGCCGGGAGGAAAGGCGCTGACCTTGGTTCGTGGCCGCGCTTTGACGTTCCATCGATCGAGCAGGCCGAAGTATGCGTTGCGCACAAGTTCGAGCGACCAAAGAAGACCCATCCCAAGCACCAATCCGATGCCGTTAACTACTTCGAAAACAACGGCCGGCTTGGAGAGCTGCTCTGGTTCGACCTTGATCGGTGTCTCGTTTGAAAGCTCAGTCATCAGCGCTGACACTAAACGGCGCGTCACCCCGATTCAAGGTGTCGCGCCGTTTTCCTTCCAACTCTCACGCGCTCAGTGTGCCGGTGGAGGTGGTGGTGGAGGTGGTGGCGGCGGCGGAGAGGCCTCGGCGCTCGGAGCAGGCGCAGCGCCCGCAGAGGACCCTAGGGGAAGGGTCAGCGTGAGGTTGTCGAAGCGCGCCTGCGAATCGTTCGCAGACCACAGCCCGATGCGCCCTTTCTCGATCTTCGCATCCGTCAACCCAAAAACCATCTTTTCGTCCATGTACACGGTAAATCGATTGCCTTCAGCCACAACCTTCAACTTGTACCAGTTGTTGGCGTCGATCGGCACGACCTTCTGTTCAAGTACTTCGCTCTTGTCGCCTGTGACGCGGATTACTGAAATGAAGTCACTCGGACATCCCGCAGCAAGCAGGTAATAGTTCTTACCCGAATAACGGAAAATCACCCCGCCCGAACAATCGAAGCGCCCCTTCACCGGTTTGAAATTGACTTCCAGCGTGAAATCTCCGTACTCGGTTGGGTCCTTGATCATCGCGATCGGATGATAATCGAGCCCCTTCATGAGCGAAGTGATCAGGCGGCCCGGCGGAAGTCCGAATGTATTCGGCTGGCTTGGCGCGCTCGGATCGGGGATGACCTCCCAATTGCCCTCGAGCGCTTCCCATCCCGAAGCGACTTCGTGCGCCTTGTCCTGATCGAAGTTCCATACCTTCTGCTCGGGCGTCGGGGTCGCAGTCGGCGTCAACGTCGCAGTCGGCGTCGGCTGGGCCTTCTTCCCGCGCGAGTAAGCCGGTGAAGCTACAGCAATCAGCGCGATCGCTCCGACCGCAACGGCAGCAGAGCGCATCCATGAACTCGGAGTCATCATTCTCCCCTTGATCCAATTCCACCTCACTCCGCTCCCCGCGGAGAGACAGACGGCGGTGTTACTTGTCAATCGGTAAACAGGCGCGAGTTTGGCGAAACGAGGCCGGCAATGTCAAGGAACTCACCGTCGCAAAATCCTGGTCTCGTGGGCAAAGCGCTCTACAAACGTTGACGATAGTTTACACTGTTTGACGCTATCCGATTTAAACCTCAGCCGATTGGTTGTCTCTTACCGGCTAAACTCAGACCATTTTCGCCTTTTGTTCGACTAAAAATGCGAGTTGCGATCCCAATTCCCTCGACAGTTCGTTGACTATGGTGGTGAAGAGTGGGAAATTGTGGTGACGAATGGGGTAAAACTGGTGCCCAGTGGAGTGTACAGCCATGCGATCGACGAAAAAGGACGCGTCGCGATCCCGGCTAAAATCCGCGAAAGCCTCCAACGCGACGGACATGATCGGATCGTCATCACGAATGCCTACTATGACAGTTCGCCCTGTCTCCACATCTGCACGCCACATGAATGGGACAGTTTCATCCAAAAACTCAAAACCAAGAATCGCTTCGATCACAAGCTGCAACGCTTCGAATTCTTTTATGTCGGAAACGCCCATGAAGTCCAGGTGGATAAACAGGGCAGGATTTTGATTCCCCAGCGTCTGCGTGAACACGCCAGGCTGGAGCGCGATGTGACCTTCGTGACGATGAGTGACAAGCTCCAGGCTTGGAACACGAACACATACGAGGAAGTGTCGAAGAGCGTCAACGAGGAAGCCAAGAAGCCGGAATTTTATCAAGACTTGGATGTCTAACAATCAGCGATGACAACCGCTGCGACAGACTTAAACGGGACGGACAGGCGCGAGCATGTGCCTGTGATGGTGGCGGAGGTGGTGGAGCTCCTGTCCGTCCCCCATCCCCGCGTCGTGATCGATGCGACGCTGGGGACAGGCGGCCATGCCGCAGCGATTCTGGATGCGAACCCTGATGCGACATTGATAGGTCTGGATCGCGACGTCGACGCGATCGAGGCCGCGCGTCAGCGGCTTGAGTCGTTCGCCGATCGTATCAAGCTGGTTCACAGCGATTTCGCCGAAATCGAATCCGCTGCGCGGTCGGCAGGCCACGATAACGCCGACGCCATCCTTGCCGATCTTGGCATGAGCAGTTTCGCTCTCGACGATCCTTCGCGCGGCTTCAGCTTTCGGGCTGACGGTCCGTTGGATATGCGGATGGATCGCAACTCACCGATCCGCGCCTATGATATCGTCAACGAGGAAAGCGAAGCCGAACTCGCACGCATCATTTATGAATACGGCGAAGAGCGGATGTCGCGTCGAATCGCGCGAATGATCGTCGAGGCGCGACGTCGCGCTCCGATCGAAACGACCGGCGCGCTGCGTGCGATTATCGAGCGCGCTGTCGGCGGACGCCGCACCGGAATTCATCCGGCGACTCGAACCTTCCAGGCGCTGCGCATCGCGGTGAACCGCGAGATGGAAAGCCTTGCGGCGCTGCTCGAACGTGCACCCCGGATGCTCAACCCGGGCGGACGGCTGGCGGTCATCTCGTATCATTCGCTCGAAGATCGCGCCGTCAAGGAAACATTCCGCGCGCTTGCGCACTCCGGCGAATTCCACATGGTTAGCGCGAAGGTGATTAAACCGTCGCCGCGCGAGATTGCGCATAATCCACGCGCTCGCAGCGCACGGATCCGATGCCTGGAACGCGAGGGAGGCAAAGCGTCGTGAGCGCGCGTCGCGTTAGCCCGGTGCGCAGGCCCTCCCGACTGCTTCAAGGAATACTGGTCCTGACGCTGGTCGCCGCGGGTTTTTCCACTCTCCTGGTCAGACTGGTGGTCACACGCGAGGGTTACGATCTCTCGGCTTTGCGTGCCGAAATCGCGCGCTTGGAGGATGAGAATCGCAGGCTGCGGCTTGAATCCGCCCAGCTTGCCTCGCACGAGCGCCTGCGCGCGCTCGCGCCGCGGTACAATCTTGCGCCTCCGACTCCGCAGCAGGTGGTGCGCGTTCAATGAATTCCGCGCATAAGAGCCGCAGCAAGCGAATCGGGACACTCACCTTTGTGCTGGCGGGTCTGTTTGTTCTCGCGATTGTGCGGATGGTGGCGCTGATTATCCTGGACGGCTCAAAACTCAACTCGATGGCGCGCAGCGAGCATACCAGCGAACTTGAGCTTGCCGCCCTGCGCGGCCCGATCCTCGATCGTCACGGCGAGCCGCTCGCACTGTGTGCCGAGACGCGATCGATTTATGCCCGCCCGCGAAAGCTGCTGGCTGCCAGTACGCCGGCGACCCGCGCGAAGCTCGCGAGTGCGCTTGCGATCACTCCGGCTGAACTCGATCGCGCGCTTGCGAAGCCTGCTCCTTTCATATGGCTGCAGCGGCGCGTCGATCCGGCGCGAGCGCAGGCAGTTGATGCGATCGGACTGGACGGGGTGGGATCGATCAGTGAGTACAAGCGTTTTTATCCGGAGAGCGGCCTGGCCGGGGCGGTGATTGGGTCGGCTGGGATGGATGGCCAGGGCCTCTCCGGAGTTGAACTCGAATACGACGGGATGATTCGCGGCAAGCCGCTCGTGGTCAGCCTCTATCACGACGCCATGGGCCATCCGATCGTGGACGATCCCGTCGAGCTGCGAACCTCGCAGCCCGGCGCGCAGGTCGAGCTTACGATCGACGCGCGTATCCAGTCGCTGGCGGAGAAGGAACTCGCGGACGAGGTCGGCGCGTCGGGCGCAAAGCACGGCGCGGCCATTGTTTTGGATCCGTTCAGCGGCGAGGTTTTGGCGCTCGCCAACGTGAACGCGACGCCTGATCCGGTCCATGATCGGTTGCATAATGCCGCCGTTCAGGATGCTTTCGAGCCGGGCTCCACGATGAAGGGTTTGCTCGCCTCGATCGCGCTTGGCAACAAAGCGGTCAACACGAGCGAGCACATTTACTGCGAGAACGGCGCTTATCATTTCGACAAGCGCACGATACACGACGATTCGCCTCACGGTTCGCTCGATCTGGCCGGAATCATCGAGGTGTCGTCGAATATCGGCGCGGCCAAGATCGCGCTTCGTCTCGGCGCGCCGCGCTTTTATGACGGGCTGGTCGGATTCGGGCTGGGTCGTCGCACCGGAATCGATCTTACGGGCGAGGCGACGGGTCTTCTGCGCAAACCCGCGACGTGGCGCGGGATTGATCTCGCAAATCACGGCTTCGGGCAGGGCATCGCGGTCACTCCGATTCAGCTTGCGGTCGCTTACGCGGCGATCGCCAATGGCGGCCTCGTCGTGCGTCCCCACGTTGTCCGCACCGTGCGCGACGCCGAAGGCAATCCGATCATCACTCATACGCCGCAGATTGTTGGCCGCGCGATTTCGCCATCTGTCGCGCACACGATGAACGTGATCCTCCGCGGCCCGGTCAACGGACCGGATGGGACTGCTCATCGCGCGCAGGTTGAGAATTTTATAGTTGCCGGCAAGACCGGAACGGCGCAGATGGTGAATCCTGCGACCGGCGGGTACTTCCAGAACCGTCACGTCGCGTCGTTCGTCGGATTCCTTCCGGCTGACGATCCGAAGCTGCTCATCCTCGTTGTCCTCTACGATGTCGGCCACGCACACTTCGGCGGCGTAATCGCTGCGCCGGTATTCAGAGAAATCGCCTCGGGCGCTGTGCGCGATCTCGATATCGCCTCCAGCGCGCCGGCTCCGTCCTACGACGAAGCGTCGATGCTGCCGATCGACAAGATCTTCGCGCACGCCGATGCGGCTGACACCAAAAGCGCGGGCGCGACTAACGACGCAGACGTCAAAATCATACACGGCAAAACTCCCGATTTCAGATCGATGAGTCTGCGCCGGGCGTTCGAAACGGCGCGCGCGATCGGCGCGAATCTCGATATCAAAGGCGAAGGCTACGTTGTCGCACAGGACCCTGCGGCGGGAATGCCGATGGCGAGTGCGCCGATAAAGCTCACGTTTGCCGAAAACGGCGCGCTGGTGTCTGCGCAGTCGAGCAGCAGAACGCGATCGAATGGACGAGGCTCGCCACGGTGAAGCTGTCGGAACTTTTCCGAGGGGTGGCGGTGGAGAGGATAGACGGGGATACGGAAGTGGAGATTGCGGGTATCAGCTACGATTCGCGCCGGACGCGCCCGGGCGATTTGTTCTTCTCGCTGGCCCGCGATCGAGCGCGCAATCGCACGAATCTGAGCGATGCATTGAGACGCGGGGCGCACGTAGTGGTGGTGGAGAGATGGGATGAGGAGATCGCGCGCCCCGCGAGGACTATTGTGGAGGCGAAGCGACCGCGCCTGTTGATGGGCGCGGCCGCCTCGCGCCTATTCGGCGAGCCGAGCCACCGCGTGAACCTCATCGGCATCACAGGCACGAGCGGAAAAACCAGTTCGAGCTATCTTCTATCCTCGATTTTCGAGGCCGCTGGTCGTCCTGCCGGAATTATCGGAACGATTGGCATCTTTGTTCATGGCGAGAAGATTTACAGCGGTTTGACAACGCCTGAGTCGGTAGATTTCGAATCGTCGCTCGCGCGGATGGAACGTGAGGGCGTTCGCGACGCCTTCGCCGAGGTGTCGTCGATCGGAATCGCCGAGGCTCGCGTCGATTCGCTCAATTTCCGCGCGGCGATGTTCACCGGCTTCGGCCGCGACCATCTGGATTACCATCGCGATCTCGAAGACTACTTCGCTGCGAAACTGAGGCTTTTCACGGAGCTTCTCCCGCGCAGCGCACATCCCGATCCGATCGCGGTCGTGCATGCCGACGACGATTGGGGCCGGCGCGTTCTCGAAGCGACGACGGTCCGCAAGCTCAGCTTTGGACTCGACAACTCGATGGACGCGTATCCGAAGCGCCTCGAAGCGAGTCTCTCGGGAATCCGCGCAACACTGAGCGTGCTCGGGCGCGAAATCGAAATCTCGTCGCCGCTCGTCGGCGAACTTAACCTGTTGAACGTTCTCGGGGCCTCCCTGTTGTCGGTGGCCCTGGGCATCGATGTGGGCGCGGTGGTGGAGGGGGTGGCGCGATGTACCGGGGCCCCCGGCAGGATGGAGGTTGTGCCCGCGAAACGCGGCGTGATCGCAATCGTTGATTACGCTCACAAACCGGATGCGCTCGAAGGCGTCCTGCGCGCGATACGCGCGCTCGGCGCGAAGCGGACGATATGCGTGTTCGGATGCGGAGGTGATCGCGATCGCGGCAAACGGCCACTGATGGGCGCGATCGCGGCGCGGCTGGCAGACCTTCCGATCGTGACCTCGGACAATCCGAGGTCCGAGAATCCGATGGCCATCATCGAGGAGATTGAAACCGGGCTTTGCGGTGCGGGACTCGCACGAATTTCGCGTGATGAAGAGGGGCGGGCGCGCGGTTACCTTGTCGAGCCGGATCGCCGTTCGGCGATAGCTCTTGCGCTTGCGACTGCGGGCGACGGCGACGTCGTTCTGATCGCCGGCAAGGGGCATGAGGATTATCAGCTCGTCGGGGACCGCGTGCTCAAGTTTGACGATCGCGAAGTCGTGCGTGAACTCGCGACCGGGCTGGGCGGCTGAGGCGGGGCGGAAGAGGGGACGCGACGCGCGTGATGGTCGGATTACGACGCGCCGCGACAGCCCCGCACAGCGCCCGGCGAATTTCCGGGATGGGCGCTTGCTCGATTCGTCGCGGGCGGACAGGTTAGTTCGAAGGATTCCGGTATCATGCTCTATCTTCTTCTATATCCGCTGCATCGATACGCGGCGGCGTTCAACGTCCTTCGTTATGAAACGTTCCGCTCGGTGATCGCCGGGCTCGCGGCGCTGGCGCTTTCACTCGCTCTGGGACCTGTTCTGATCGAGCGCTTTCGCGCGGCGCATCTGGGTCAGACGATCCGCGAAGAAGTCCCGCAGGCTCATCAGAAGAAAGCGGGCACGCCTACGATGGGCGGTCTGATGATTCTCGCCGCGTTTCTCACCGCGACGCTCCTGTTTGCCGATCTTCGCGATCCCTACGTATGGATCGCAATTCTCGTGACGGTTGCGTTCGGCGCGATCGGTTTCGCCGACGATATTCTCAAGCTCAAACGCGGACGCGGCAAAGGCCTCAGCGGTCCAACCAAGCTCATATGGTCATTCGCGTCGGCATTCGCCGCAGCTATATGGCTGTTCGGCTTTCTGCATTTCGATACCCATCTGACGGTCCCGTTTCTCAAGAACGTGCATCCAAACCTCGGATGGTTTTACATCCCGGTCGCGATGGTCGTGATCGTCGGGTCATCGCACGCGGTGAATCTGACCGACGGCCTCGACGGTTTGGCGATCGGCCCGGTGATGACTGTCGCGTTCACGTACTGGGTTTTCACCTATGTTGCGGGCAACTTGAAATTCGCCGCGTATCTGCAGGTTCCGCACGTCGCAGCGGTCGGCGAAGTCGCGATTTTCTGCGCGTCTCTAATCGCCGCGTCGCTCGGATTCCTTTGGTACAATGCGTATCCGGCATCGATGATGATGGGCGACGTGGGAGCGCTCGCGCTCGGCAGCGCGCTCGGGACGGTCGCTGTCCTCGCGAAGCAGGAACTCGCGCTCGTTTTGGCAGGTGGGGTGTTCGTCGTTGAAGCGGTCTC
>DASPQU010000117.1:0-4527 GCA_035624805.1 Binataceae bacterium (SeqCode)
AGCGGGCCCATAACGAAATGGCCGTGGGCGCGGACGCGGTCCCGAATCGCGAGCAACTCGGGCTCTCCGTCGACGTTCAGCGCGACGTGCTGCATCACGCCGCCGGGCAGATTGTCAGCCGTCCACTTGGGATGCGAAACGCCCTTCTGCGCCTTGAGCTTTTTGATCTCGTCGTTCTGCACGAACGCGATATAAGAGCTGTCGTTCAGCTTCAGGAATCCGTGGAAGGTGTTTTCGACGCCGTGCATCCAATACAGCGCGACCAGTTCCGCGCCCACGACATCGGTGAAAAACTCGATCTGTTTTTTGATATCCGCGGTGCAAATCGCAAGATGATGAACTCCGTTTGGCAGGCCCATGGGATTCTCCTCGGCGGCTGAGAGATTTCCTGAAACTATCAAATGTGCGGGCCCAGCGCATATCGGAAGACTCGTCTGGTCGCGAGAGAGAAATCCAGACCGGACTTGAAACGAAGCCGTCATCCTAAAATAATCAACAGACTTTGGATCGAGGGCGACGACGCCCTTGGAGATCGAGGAGTTCCTGGAAATGGCCAATCAACTGGGCAAACGTTATCTGTGCGAAAAGTGCGGAACCGAGGTTCTCTGCAACAAGGCCGGCGCGGGCGCGATCGAGTGCTGTGACGGCGAGATGAAGCTGAAGGAAGCCAAGCCGCTTCCGTCGTCCGACTAGTCTCCCGCATCGGTTTTTCAAGATGCGCCGCCGCATGAATCGCGCGGTCAGGGTGTAGGCGTTCGATGGCGCTGGAAAAAGCCGATCTCGTGCTCCACGAGGGCGGCGTCTTCGGCCATCCCGAAAGCGACTCCGTCGCGATTCTCGATGGCGCAATCCTGGCGCACGGCAAATTCAACGGCCTGAAACCTCTGGTCGGTCCGCGCACCCATCTCGTCAAGCTGCAGGGCCGGGCGGTGGCGCCCGGCTTTATCGATTCGCACCTCCATTTCCTCGAGGCCGCATCGGCGCACAGCGGAATCTCGGTATGGAAGTCGCGCACGATCCCGGATCTGCTCGCCGATTTGCGTGTCGCGGGCGGGAAGATTCCGCCCGGCAATTGGCTGCGCGCGTTCGGATGCGATGAGGCGCTGTTGCGCGAAGGACGCGGTCCGACGCGCGAGGAGCTGGATCAGGCGGTTGCGAAAAATCCGCTTCGATTAAGGCACTCGACCCTTCACGCGTCGTGGCTGAACTCGCGCGCGATCGCTGCGCTCGGCCTTGAGAATCCTGATTTTCGTTCGCCCGAAGGCGGGTTGATCGTTCGCGACGCGTCGGGACGCGCCACAGGATTGGTTGCCGGGATGGAGGAATATCTCACCCGCAAGCTTCCGCTCGTTACCGCCGCCGAAGCAGAGGCGCGCGCGCGTCTGATGAGCCGGGAACTGGCCGCCACCGGGGTCACATCGTTTACCGATGCGACTGCGAGGAACGATGTCGACCAGGTTGCATTCTTCGGCAAGCTCGCAGCCTCAGGGGCAATCGCGCAGCGCTTTTCGATCATGATCGGCGCGGAGCACGCAGGCGCGGCGCAGCGAGCGATCGCTATATCGCGCGAGAATGGATTTCGCATCGCAAGTGTGAAATTCATGCCCTATTCGGGATCGGACTTGCGGATCATTGCGCGACAGATGCGCGACGCCATCAACAACGGTCTCGGATGCGCGTTTCATGCGACCGAGGTCGAGGAGCTGGACGTTGCGCTGCAAGCGATCGAGCGTGCGCGCGAAGAGCTCGGACCCGAGGTGAATCGCCGCGTCACGTTTCGAATTGAGCACGGCGGCCTGATTCCGCCCGAGTATCCGGAAAGAATCGCAAGTTCCGGCGCCTGGATCGTTACGAATCCCGGATTCATCTACTATCGCGGCGCGAAGTACGTGCAGGAACCGGGGCTTATTCCGTATACATATCGGCTGCGAAGCCTGCTCGATGCCGGTATCGCGCTTGCCGCGGGAACCGATGCGCCTGTTACGCCCGCGCGACCACTGTCAGCGATATCCGCCGCGGCGTCGCGCGTCGCAATTGAAGGATACGAGCTGGAAAAGGCGGAGAAGCTCGACATACCCGCGGCCTTCGGGCTGTTCACGAGCGCTGGGGCGCGACTTGCTGGGCTCGACGCCGGGTCGATTGAACCGGGATTGCTCGCTGACCTGGTGGTTCTCTCGCGCGATCCTCTCGCAAGCAAACCGGCCGAGCTGATGAACATCAACGTGGACATAACAATCGTCGGCGGACGTATAATATACGAACGGGGGCGACCTGCTTTTGCGCAAAGTGCGAGCGCCGACCTGCTATCTTCATAGCAGTTCGCCGTGCGATCGAGACCGCCGCCCATAAATCATGAGTGCGTCCCGACTATCCTCCGCCGATGCGCCGGCGGTGCTCTACGAAAAGCGCGGCCACGTGGCGTGGGTGACTCTCAATCGCCCCGAGCATCTCAACGCCTACAACCTAGCGATGCGCGATGCGCTGTTCGAAATCCTGAGCGCTATCCACGATGATTCCGACGTTCGTGCGATGGTCCTAACGGGCTCCGGCCGTGCGTTCTCGACCGGAGGGGACTTGGCGGAATTCGGATCGGCCCCGTCGCCGACGATCGCGCGATGGGTCCGCTTTCGGCGCGACGTATGGGGTCGCCTGCGATCCTTGCCTATCCCGACGATCGCGTGTTGCCACGGCTATACCGTCGGCGGGGGCCTCGAAATGGCGCTTCTCTGCGATATCGCGATCGCCGCGGACGATACGCGGATATGCTTTCCGGAGACGGGGACCGCGATGATTCCCGGCGTCGCGGGCACTCAAACGGCGCCCCGCCGGATAGGCCTCGGGTGGGCGCTGGACTTGGGGATAACCGGGCGTTGGATTGACGCAAATGAGGCGATGCTTATAGGTTTGGTCGCCGAAGTCGTGCCGCGGGCCGCGCTCGAGAGGCGGGCGCGGATGCTTGCGCTTCGGATGGGGCGTCTTCCTCGTGAACAGGCGGGATTGATAAAAATGGCCATATGGGACGGTCTGGACCTGCCGATTCGCGAGGCAATCGATCTGGAGCGACGCTTGTTTGAGAGACATAGACTTATTTCTAAAGTAAACGTTTAATCGCGATCCGGCGGTTATTGGCGGACGGATCGGCATTCTGTGCGCACCCGTACTTAGGAGGTCTTGCGGCCCTGTGAACACGGTTAATTTCGTCACGATTCCGGCTTCGATAGTGCCCGAGCAGGAGATCGTGGTTTTTGACGAAAGACGGTTGACCTACGCCGATCTGAACGAGACGGTTTCGCGCTTCGCGGCGGTCTTCAAAAACAGCTTCGGCTTGAAACCGAAGTCAGTGATTGCCGCCCTGGACACCAACTCGGATCGCTATCTAGCCGGCTACTACGCTGCCGCAAAGACCGGACTGACGTTCCTTCCCGTCAACTATCGCGCCAAGGAGCAGGAACTCGAATACATGCTCAACACGGCCGATACGAAAGTGTTGATGGTGGGGGATCGCTATCTCGATCTCATCAACCGCATTCGCTCGCGCCTGAAGGTTGACAAGATAATCGCGCTCGGCGACGGCGGCGGTTCCCTGCCACGGCTGAGCGATCTCGCCGCGGCAGCGGAGCCCGAAGAGAACGAGACCGACGTCGATGAAGAGGACGTTTCCGTCCTGATGTACACCAGCGGAACCACGTCGCTGCCCAAGGGCGTGATGCTGCGGTTTCGCGATTTCACCGCCTACGTGACAGCGAACGTCGAAATGGCGGACGGTTCGGATCGCGGCGTGGCGCTGGTGTGCGTACCGTTCTACCACATCGCCGGAACCACGGCGATGATGACGAACATCTGGACCGGGCGCCGCGTCGTCATCATGCCGCAATTCGAACCCAGGACCTGGTTGCGGCTCGTCGAAAGCGAGAAAGTCACGCACGCGTTCGTGGTTCCGACGATGATGAAGATGCTGCTTGACGAGCCCGGTTTCAAGAAAACCGATTTTTCGAACCTGACGAATTTCGCCTACGGCGGTGCTCCGATGCCTATCCAGGTAATCCGCCGCGCGATCGAGATGTTTCCGTCAAGCGTGGGCTTCGTGAACGCCTATGGGCAGACCGAGACGACATCATCGCTTACGGTCCTCGGCCCCGACGACCATCGCATCCAAGGGACCGCCGAGGAGCGCGAGCTCAAGCTCAAGAGACTCAATTCCATCGGAAAGCCGCTGCCGGACGTCGAGATCAAGGTGCGCGACGAGGAAGGACGCTTCCTGCCCGACGGCGAGGTCGGCGAAATCTGCATTCGCACGCCGCGTATCATGAAAGGCTATGCCGGTCGCGACGACGATGCGGCGCTTCCGGAAGGATGGCGCGCGACGGGCGACCTGGGATGGGTCGACCAGGACGGCTACGTGTTCTTCGCCGGGCGCAAGGACGATATGATTATCCGCGGCGGGGAAAATATCGCGCCTGCGGAAATCGAAACCGTGCTGATGAGCCATCCGGCCGTCGACGAATGCGCCGTCATCGGTATCCCTTC
>DASPQU010000118.1:0-2925 GCA_035624805.1 Binataceae bacterium (SeqCode)
GTACACGCCCGCGCCGACACGATCGTAAAGATAATCGAAGTCGCCCGACCAGATTTCGTACACGGCGTTCGGTGAAGCGAGTCCGCCCTGGATTCCGGCGCGGCTGGTCACGTACTCGAAGGCGGGGAAATCATCGAGCCCCCACGTAAACGGAATCTCGACCACGTCGACCGACTTGCCGAAAACGTACGGGCCGTCCTCCGGCGCCTCATCCCCGATTCGCATGTAATGCGGCGTGAGGTCGTCGCCCATCAGGCTCGAATCGTAGGAGAAGCCGTGCTTGAGCAGCAGCCCCACCATGCTGTAACTGAGGCCCGCGCCCGGCGAGCGAAAGCCGACAGCGCGAACTCCCGTTATCTTCGCGATCGATTCGTTGCCCCGAATCAGGATTTGCTCTTCATCGTCGGCGTTCTTCGGATGCGTATGGAGATAGCCGTGGTTCGCGATTTCGTGGCCTTCCGCGACGATTCGCCGCGCGATCTCTGGATACGTCTCCGCGCTGTGGCCGGGAACAAACCACGTCGAGCTGATGCCCCATCCGCGCATCATGTCGAGCAGGCGCTGTGCGCCGACCCGTCCGAACTCGCCGCGTGAAATTGCGCTCAGCGAGCGCGCGCGAAAGCCACCGATCCACAGCGAGATGGCGTCGAAGTCAAACGTCAGGCATACCGCGATGTTCTTTTCCATCGCTCGCCCGCTGGTCGGTCACGCGGCCTTCGCGGCCAGATTCGATGTGCAATTGGGGCATCGAATCGCCGAAATTGGAATGGATGTCTTGCAGTACTCGCAATCCTTGGTCGTGGGCGCAGTGGGCGCTGCCGGCGCCTCGAACATCTTCTGCACGCGCTCGAACTGTTGGATTACGAGGAAGATTACGAACGCGACGATGAGGAAATCGATGATCGTATTGATGAACGAACCGTAAGCGATCACCGGCGCTCCAGCCGCTTTCGCCGCCGCCAACGATGCGTACTGCTTGCCGTCGAGGCTGATGAAGAGGCTCGCGAAGTCGGCCTTGCCGAGAATCAGGCCCAGCGGAGGCATTATCACGTCGCCAACCAGCGAGGTGATGATTCTTCCAAACGCTGCGCCCACGATGATGCCGACGGCCATGTCGACCACGTTGCCCCGCATCACGAATTCTCTGAAACCCTTGAACATAGAGCCTCCTGATGCGCCGGGAAAAACTTCGTACGCGTGTCCACCATCCCGCGCAAACCGCCATATACAACGGCCAGACAGCAGGGTCCAGCAATCCAGACGTTCGGCGCGACCGCGAAACTAAGTCTCCGTCGCTCTAGTGCCGGACTCGGACGCTGCGATTTTTATCGCTGCCTCGAGTTTGTCGATTCGCTCTTTGAGCTTGGTGTTCTCTTCGCGCAGCTTGTCCATCTGGGCCCGGATTCTCTCGCCCTCCTGGATGCGGCTGCGGCCCTCGATGAGAGAGTTGATAGCGTCGCGCGCACGGCGCTGTATTCGTCCGTCGAGGTCGCGATCGCGAAGGCGCTCGAGCGGCGCGATCCCGCGGCTGTCGCCGATTTCCTCAAACGCGCCCGGCGCGCGCATCCTGACCATGAACTCGGGGTCGTCGACGAGCGGCGTCAGGAAATCGAGGATTTCATCGCGCCGACTTTCTTTAAAGTGCCCGCCCTTCGCGATCGCTCCGATCGCTGCGACACGCGCGCGCGGCGGACGTCCCAGCGCGCACCATTCGCGCGCGACATCGATAACGCGCTCGTCGCGCAACTCGGCCATCCCGGCCAGCGCATGAGCGCGAATCACTTCAAGATACGAATCTTTGCTGAGAGTCGCCGCGAGACGATCGAACGCGCTGGCGGAGCGCGTGCGTCCGAGCGCCAGCGCCGCCTCCGCTTCGACGAAATAGCTCTTATCGCCATTTTCGAGTACACGCGAAAGCGCTGACGCTGCATCCGCGTCGGCGCGAAACTCGCCGAGCGCGCGCATCACCGCGCGGCGCGCTTTGGGATGCTCGACATTAACCGCCTCGAGCAGCGCGGCTTTCGCCTCCG
The DNA here is from genome assembly GCA_035624805.1 of Binataceae bacterium (SeqCode). GTDB lineage: Bacteria > Desulfobacterota > Binatia > Binatales > Binataceae > DASPQU01. The sequence continues at coordinate 2,031 of DASPQU010000118.1, forward strand.
ACGTGCGGATCGTGCCGAGCGCTCCGGCTGCGTCCGCGCGCACCCCCCAGAAAGCATCGTTCAGCAGGGCAGTGCGGAGCGCGACGACCGCCTGCGGACTACCATCCTTGCCAAGCTCACGCGCGGCCTTGGCTCGTGCGATCGCCTCAGATGCGAAGCGCAGGACCGTTTCGAGCGCCTCGCGTCCCCGCTTGTGCTTGATCGTTTTCAGGACATCGAATTCCGGGTCGAAGCGGACCGCCTTGGGCGCCTTCTCTGACGGGAAATGAAAAACTTGCTCGCGGTCCTTTACCTCGACGCGATGGCGCACCTCGCGACCTTCGCCGTCCATCAGCGCGATCGTGACCGGAAATCGAAATGCGCCAACCGTTGTATCGGACGCCTTGTGCGTCTGCTTGACGGTCACGCTCGCGAGCTTTTGCTTGTCGTCGAACGCGCTCGACACCTCGATCTCGGGATGGCCTTCCTTGTAGACCCATTGATCGAAAAACCAGTCGAGGTTGCGTCCCGTCGCGTCTTCGAAAGCCTGCTGCAGATTTTGCGTGATGACGTTCTGCTCGCGATGGCGCGTGCAATAGAGGTTGAGCGAGCGGAAGAAGAGGTCGTCGCCGGCCACGCGCCGCAACATGTGAAGCACCAGGCTTCCCTTTTCGTAAAGATGACGGTCGAAGAGCTCGATCGGCGCGCGATAGCGATTGCATACGATCGGGCGGCGATAGTGATGCGCGTCTTCGCTGAAATAGTTCGCGCGATCCTGCCGCAGGTTCCATGCGAACTCGTCGGCGCCCTTGTCCTCCTCGCACCACATCGCCTCGAAGTAGGTCGCGAACCCTTCGTTGAGCCACGCGTGCGCCCAATCGCGGCAGGTCAGCAGGTCGCCCCACCATTGATGGGC
>DASPQU010000119.1:0-7750 GCA_035624805.1 Binataceae bacterium (SeqCode)
GCCCGACTCGCGAAGCCGCGCTAAGATCTCGCGGTCGTAATCCTCGCGCGACGCGAAATCGCGATGATTGATCACGAGGGCTCGCAGTCCGTGCTTATGGGCTCGTTCGAGACCCTGGACTCCCGCACGATTCGAAATGACGACTCGGATTTCCGCGTTCAAATCGCCGCGTTCGATCGCCTCGATTATCGCCTGCAGATTCGTTCCCGAGCCCGAGATGAGTACGCCAATCGGTAGTTTCGATTGTTTTGCTTGATCCGCCATTTGCGTTCGCTATACGAACTCCGCGGACCGGCGACCCCTCACGATTTCGCCGACGATACACGACGCGACCTTGCGCCTTTTGAGCAACTCGAGAGCTCGAGCCGCATCATGTGAGGCGACGACCGCGACCATCCCGATACCGTTATTGAATGTTCGATCCATCTCGTCCTGCGCGACTTTCCCGATCCGTTGGATCATCGGAAATATGGGCGGTACGGGCCAGCTTCCGCGATGGATCACGGCTTTGACCCCTTCGGGCATCACGCGCGGCAGATTTTCGGGAACGCCGCCGCCGGTGATGTTCGCGAGGCCCTTGATCGCGAATCGCTCGAACAATTCGACTGCGATTCGCGCGTAGATCGTGGTCGGCCGCAGGAGTTCTTCTCCCAGGGTACACCCCAATTCAGCAATCCGCGCCGTCAATTTCAGCCGTGCATGATTCAGCAACACCATCCGCGCAAGTGAATAGCCGTTGCTGTGGATGCCGTTGGAGGCGAGCGCGACGAGAACGTCGCCTGCTTTGATTCGACGCGGATCGGGTATTCGCGATCGCTCGACTATCCCGATCGCAAAACCCGCGAGGTCGTATTCGCCCGGCTTGTAGAGATCAGAGAGTTGTGCGGTCTCGCCGCCGACAAGACTCGCTCCCGCGAGGTCGCATCCTTCGGCGACGCCTTTGACGATTTGCAGCGCGACGTGCTTTTGCAGCTTCCCGGTGCCGATGTAGTCGAGGAAAAACAGGGGGCGCGCGCCATGGCAGATGATGTCGTTTACGCACATCGCAACGCAGTCGATGCCGACCGTGTCGTGACGATCCATCGCAATCGCTATCTTCAGTTTTGTGCCGACGCTGTCGGTCCCTGCGACCAGCACGGGATGGCGCATCTTCTTGAAGGTGTCGAGCGCGACCAGGGCGCCGAATCCGCCGACGCCCCCGATGACGCTCGCGCCCGACGTCTTACCTGCGATCTTCTGGAACATCGGGATGAGCGCCTGCTTGAGGTCGATATCGACACCCGCGGCCTTGTAGGTCATCTGTCGCGCCACCTTCGCTACACCTTCCGCGCAACCGCACCGGCGCGCCATGCGCTCGTTCCATCCAGAAAGGGAAACAGTCCTTCGCGGTACCGAATCAGTTCAAGTCCTGAAACCAGCTCGCGCAGTTCGTAATGATCGAGGAGAAATCGCTTATTGCTGATATGCCACGATGACGCCTGATCGACGAGAAACGTTTCGACAACCAAAACGCCGCCGGGGCGCAGCGCACGCTTGAAAGGCGGGAACAGGGCGCGATCGAGAAAGTTGATATTGACGATCGCGTCGAATGTCGAATCGCGAAGCGCGAAATTGTCGAAATCCGCGATCACCGGCCATATCGGCAGGTGTTCCGTACGCGCGATTTCGGCGAGCGCACTTATCGCGGTTGACGAAAAATCCGCCGCGACGACGTGCATCCCTGTGCGCGCCATCGCAATCGAATTGCGACCACGGCCGGCCGCTACGTCGAGCGCGAGGCCGCGCGGCATCAGGTCGAGCGAGTCGATCAGAAACGGCTCTGGGTCCCCCGGAGGCTGTCCCTGATGGCGCCGCTCCCATTTGATGCGCTCCGCCTCTATCATCGCCGCCATTGTGCCTGTTTCCGCCGATTCTTACAGCACCCGCGCGAGAGTAAGAACGTTGACGCACCGCGCGCCCGCTCCGACGAGGACGCGCGCGCATTCGTCAGCAGTCGCGCCGGTCGTCATCACATCATCGACCAGCAGTATGCGCCGATTGCGAATCCTGTCCGGGCGTACGACTGCGAACGCATCACGGACATTGCGTCGACGCTCGTCGTGATCGCGCGTAGTCTGGGGAATCGTGTGAATCGCGCGAACGAGCGCCTTAATCTCCACGGGACGTTCAAGGCGTCGTCCGATCACTATCGCGAGGAGGGCAGCCTGATTAAATCCGCGCCACCATAGCCGCTTGTGATGCAGCGGCACGGGAACGATGGCGTCGACATCATCGCCTGAGAACGGTATCTCGTCGCCGATAAACTCGGCGAGCGCCTTCTCCAGCGATTGATCCAATCCGTATTTATGTCGGCGAATCAGCGAGGGGAGTGGGTTAGAATCGCTCTCGAGTGACGATCGATATCGCGCAATCGATCGCGCGCGCGCGAACGCAGGCGGATCTTTCGCGCATTGACGACATCGCTCGGCCGTCGATGGCGGAATCGATACGCCGCAGGACTCGCATACCGGCTCGACCATCCTCTCTGTCTGCGCGAGGCAGGGGTCGCACACCCGCCGATCCGCGTGAAGATCGAATCGTGCGCCGCATGATGCGCATCGCGGCGGATAGAGAAAGTTCACTATGTGAACCGCTATCGTCACGCTCCTATTGATCGGCCCTCGATTCCGCAAACTCAAGCCCGTGGCGACCAGGTCGCGGCAAGACTGCCTCGGGCCATTCCTGTGCTATATGGGGAGGATGGACGGACCGCTCAAGGGAATCAGAGTCATAGATTGGACGATCTGGCAGCAGGGCCCAGTGGCCACCACGATGCTCGCGGACTTGGGCGCCGAGGTCATCAAGATCGAAGAGCGCGAGCGCGGCGACCCGGGACGCGGCATCTTCGCAGTCGCCGGCGGCGCGGCGAGCAAGGGCGGGCGCAACTTCTATTTCGAGGCTAACAATCGCCACAAGAAAAGCATCGCTCTCGACCTCAAGCAGGCCGAGTCTCGCGAGATAATCGGTCGACTCGCGGCCAGGAGCGACGTGTTCGTGCAGAATTTCCGCAAAGGCGTCGCCGAGCGCCTCGGGTTGGGATACGAGGACCTCAAGCGCCGTAACCCCCGTCTCATCTATGCGAACTCGACCGGCTACGGTCCGAATGGCCCGGATAGCGGCGAGCCGTCGTTCGATTATCTCGGGCAGGCGCGCTCGGGAATCATGAACGCGATCGGCGCACCTGGCCTGGAACCGACATATGTCTTTGGCGGCATCGCAGATCAGATGGGCGCAATCATGCTCGCATACGGCGTGCTGGCTGCCTTGCTTGCGCGCGAGCGCTACGGCGTGGGGCAGCAGGTCGACGCGTCCCATCTTGGCTCGATGATCGCGCTTCAGGGGCTGAACGTCTCGGCGCGGACGATCATGGGAATGGAGCTGATGCGCAACACGCGCGACGAGTCCTTCAATCCGCTGTGGAATCATTACAAGTGCGCCGACGGCAAATGGATTTGTCTTGGAATGCTCCAGGCGGATCGATACTGGAAGGATTTCTGCATTGCGCTGGGACTGCCGGAACTAATCGATGATCCGAAATTCAAGGACATCCGCACGCGCGGACAGAATGCGCGCGAAGCCGTCGCAATCCTCGATCGCAAGTTCGCTGAGAAATCTCGCGACGAATGGATGGGCACCCTCAGGCGCGGCGGCGATTTCATCTACACGATCGTAAACTCGGTCGGCGATTTGCCGAATGATCCGCAGGTCAAGGCGAACGACTATATCGTCCAGCACGAGATTCCGGGGCTCGGCACGATGGGCGTGGTCGGGATGCCGGTAAAGCTCAGCGAGACGCCGGGAGAAGCTCGCGGCCACGCGCCCGAGCACGGGGAACATACCGAAGCGATCCTGACGGAACTGCTGGATTATACCTGGGACGATATCGCGCGATTGCGCGAAGCAAATGTAATTTGATCTCTCTACTGACCAACAACACGCCGGTGAGGTGACAGAAAATGGCAATCTCGGGGAAAATCGAGGATCGCGAGGCCATCCGCGAACTCTACGCGCAGTATGCGCATACGCTCGACAACGGACGATACGAAGACTGGCTCGGATGCTTCACGCCTGAAGGATCATTCGAAAGCCCGCGATTCGGGCGCTACTCTGGCGGGGACGGCCTCAAGAAGTTTGTGGCTGTTTACAAGGATTCGCTCGGCGGTGCAAAGCCGATGCATTTTATGAGCAACGTCACATTCGCGATCGAGGGCGATACCGCGAAGGGTGGATGCTATCTAGCGTACTTCCATTGCAAGGACGGGAAGGCGGAATTGTCGGCGGTCGCGCACTATATCGATACGCTGCGCAAAGTCGGCGGTGAATGGAGATTCGAAAGCCGCAAGGTCGCAATCGACGGCGCAAGGTAAACAGACTCCGGATTTCTCGCGCCCGACAACAGCAACCCGACGCGGGAATAAAAGACAAAAAAGAGCGCAGTCCCATCGGGGCCGCGCTCTTTTCTTTAGTCAGCGTCGCGGTCAGCTCAGAAGGTTGCGTACCACGGCGTATCGTGAGGATCCTGGACCTGAAACTCGATATTGAACATCTGCAGGATCGTTCCCTGAGCGTGTGCGAGGTTTAGCTTCGCGTTCTCCAGATCGGTCGCCGCCTGTACCTGATTGCCTTCCGCCGTCGTTTCTTCTTCCTGGAATTGCAGCAGGTCGTGCGTGGTCGCCATCCCGACGCGGAACCGTACTTCCTCGTCGTGCAGGGCCTGCTTGGCATAGAATGTCGCCTGCTCCGTCGCGAAGGCGCGCTGCTGGTCGGCTACGACATTGGCGATCGCGTTCTCGACTCCGACAACGGCCTGCGATAGCGATGCTCGATATTGCATCCGCGACTGCTCGTATTGGACGCGCGCCTGCGCCAGCGCCGCTTTCGGGACCGCGTTGTCGAGCGGCATCTGAAATCCGAAGACGACCGCGTAATTGTAGAAGCTCGCGTCCCACAATCGATTGAGCGCGTCCCCGTAGATGCCGCCAAACGGGAGCTTGATTCCGTTAGGCGGTGGTGAGGGGGGAACGGTGGCAGTAGCACAATTGTTGAACTGCGTCGGTACAAAGCCACCGGTTGGGTTTGCGAAGCACTTGGCGGTACCGGCGGTAGCCGTTAGGCCAAACTGGCCGCCTAGGGTGAGCGACGGCAGCGTCTGATTTTCGGAGTATTGGACCTGCATCAGGGCCGCGCGAATCGCTTCGCGCATCCCGGCCAGCGAAGGAAGATTCTCTACCGCAGTTTCGAGCGACTTTTCAGTGTCGGCGGTTACGGGCTCGTGTGGCGCCGGCCGGTCGGACGGTTCAATCGCGGCGGGCAGGAACGTTTCCTGCGGATTGTACATCACATCCTGGCGAAGCTGAGCGCGCGCGGTTTTGAGATTTGCCTCCGCCGTGAAAACGTTGGCTTCGGCCGTGGCCGACGCCGACTGCGCTTCCTGAAGGTCGAGCGGAGCCAGAGTTCCGACTTTGACGGCGATCGAGTTCTGGCGAACCAGGTCCTGATTGAATTTCAACGCCGCGCGCGCCACCTCAAGGTTTTCTTCCCCAAGCACGACGCCCCAGTACTCACCGCCGATCCGCTGCACGAAGTCCATCAGAGATTGCGCGTAATTCCACTGTGCCTGTTTCTGCCCCGACTCTGCGATTCGCACGCTCAGTGTGGCGAATTTCCATCCGAAGTTTTGCAGCAGCGGCTGAGAAAGCGATATCGCGAGCGTCGGATTGTAGTTCGGATTTATCGACGAAAAGGAGGAATTCGTGAGCTGGCGTTCGTTATTAAAAACGATGCCCATCGTCCCGTTGGTTACGGCCGAAAGCTTGTTGACGCCGAAGTTCCAGTCGTAGAGTTTCGTCGCGAAATCCTTCGATCCTCCGGCCTGCAGAATCGAAGTTGCGGGAACGACGGTCTTGATCACATCGATTTGCGAAGTCAGGTTCGGGTCGAACGCGCCGTTTGCCTGCTTGACGGTTTCAAGCGACGCCACCGGATTGAGCTGGATCGCCTTGATCGACGGATTACCGCGCAACGAGACGTAAACGGCTTCCTTCAGCGTCATCTTGCGCGCCGTCGTATCCGAGGTCTCGATGTAATGACGGCTGATCAGGCTTTCCGGCGGAATCTGGCGCGCGGTCGACCATTGCTTGGTAAAGATGCTTGGGAGGGTGCTGACGCCGCCGTTGAATTCGAATTGATCGGCCGTCGAGCTCGGAACCGACGTCTGGGGAGGCGTCTGCGGAGCAATCGGCGCACCTTGGAATGCTATGGGGCCGCTGGTTGCCGGCGCCTTTAGGGCACTGCCTGTGTCGGTCGTACCGTTGGGGTCGGCTGCGATCGTCGCGCGTGCACAAATCGCGACAAGGGCGACAGCCGCGAGCGCCGCCAGTGTCTTTTTGCTCAACATGTCAAAAGAGCCTCCTAGTCATTCACACTCTGAGCGGAGTCTGATCGATTCGATACGTCTGCGCGGAAGCAAGCGTCCGACAGCAGCCCACCACCACTGCTCGTCATTATCAGAGACCCTTGCACCTTGCGAGATGGACCGCGATTATATCGAAAGCCGATGCGTAATGTCTGCCGCGGCAACTCGTCTTGGGCTAGCGGACGCTCCGCTTCGACGCAGGCAGTACAGGCAAAAGTGATGACACGAACACGCAAGTATCTGACGGTTGCGATCGCAACTGCGTTAACGATCGCCGCAGGACTGATTTCCGGCAACTTTTCGATGGCGTACGCGCAGATCGGCGGAGTGCCGGGCGCGCCGCTGGCTCCCTTGGCTCCGCCTCCGGCTCCACCTGCTGCGCCTCCCGCGGCAGGCGCTCCCGCTCCTGTCGCCGCTGCGGCTCCAGCCACGACCATACAACTCGCTCCCGCTCCTGCCGTCGTGCAGGCGGCTGCGACGCCTGTGCCGCAGGTGTTTCGCTGCTCCTGTTTCGGAACGGGAATCGGAACGGGGTGGGTCGGACAGATTCAGGCCGCCAGTTTCACGCAGGCCAGCCAGAGTGCCATGGGGCAGTGCGTCGCCAACAAACTGAACGCGAAGCCTGGTTCGCCTTACATCCAGCCGCCAGCCTTTGGTTTCGGGAGCTCGTTCCCAAATCCTGCTACGAACATTCCGGGCAACGTTTTGAATCCGTACGTTTTGACGCAACAGCCGGGCGCTACGTCGCCTGGGAACGTATCCAAGCTTGGAGCGGCGAGCGGATGCACGCGATGCACGTGCAATTAGCGGCGCACCGTTTACGATTTCAGCGTAGCAACCAGATCATCCGGCAGCGGTGCATCGATTGCGATGCGCCCCGATTTCGGAGACGTCAATTCGATTCTCGCCAGATGAAGCCAGAATCGCCCGGGCGCAAGGCTCGGCGACGGCGGGCCACCATAGAGCGTGTCGCCCACAATCGGATGCCCGCTATGCGCCAGATGGATCCGAATCTGATGGCGCACTCCTGTCTCGGGCTCGACCTCTACAAGCGTGTTGCCGCCGACGTGCCGAATCGGCTTGATATGCGATACCGCGCGTCGCGCATGGCGGCGCACATGAAGGGGAGCGTCGACGGTGACGATAACCATTCGACGTGGGTTTTTCGGATGATGCGCAATCGGCCACGTCAGATCCTCCGCGGACCTGACGCTTCCTGCGACCAACGCTGTGTAGCTTCTGCGTATCCGGCCTGAACGAATATCCGATCGCAGCCTCGCGAACGTATCGTTATCG
>DASPQU010000120.1:0-3372 GCA_035624805.1 Binataceae bacterium (SeqCode)
GGGATGAACTTGTTGTAGCCTTCGGAGTCGTAGCCGTCCATATCGAAGAACACGACGCCGCGTTCCTCGCGGGCGCGCAGATATTCGGCAATGCCTCGGACGATCTCCAGGCCGAAGCTCCACAACTCGGCCTCCGCGCCCGCCAGCTTGTCGCGCGCGCCGACCTTCTGTGCGATATCGACGGCCGATTCGATCTGCCTGAGCGCGCGACCCAACTCCTGTTTCTTGGCGGCCGCCTTGCGCGCGGGCATCTTGTAGGGAGTCATGACTTCACCGTAGTCGAGAATCATCGCGGTGGCCTTTTCGATCGTTCGATACGCCTTCGCCATCGCATCGGTTTCTGGATGTCTTCCCTCGGCAGCGCAGCTCGTCGCTTCCCGCGGTTCGAAATTCGGGTTACGCGCGGCCCGAACGAATGCTTCGAGATTCACCGGATAGGAGAGCGCGCTGTATGCTCCGAACGTCAGACACGAGATGCCGTTGATCGCCAATTTCTTGTAGGCGAGCAGATCACGCGCGATTACCGACGGAGTCGCAAAACCGATTCCGCCGAACAGGATGGCGTCGGCGTAGTATTCGAATACATGTCCGCGCCCCTGGAAGATTTCGATATAACGCTCGAGCGATTCGAAATACCTGCGGTTGGTGTCACAGGCGCGATCGTTAATCGCATGCGTATAGCATCGCTCGCGCGGCGCCCACTCGAACCATACGTTCGCGAGCGGTTTCAGGCCCGGCGCCGGATCGATCGTGTCGTGATACGCGAGATAGGCGACCGGGATTCCAGACACCTTAACTTCTTCGGACGCGGCCACGGCGTTCACGACGGTCATATACTGAATTTGCGGCGGGAGGTTCGAGCATTGCGCGCACGAACACCACGCCCCGCCGGAAACGTCAGCACCCCAGATATGAAGAAGGCGGTTCTCGGGATATTTGCGAAGCCACGTGGCTGCGCCGTCGGCGACCGTCTTGAGCGCATCGCGATTCGAGACGCACAGGTTGCCGCGCGGTTCGCGCTTGCCGTCAGGATTGGCGGGGAAATATTCCGGATTGCTCTCAAAGGTGGTGCGGGGCATCAGGATTTGCAATACATGCCCGCCGTATTCATCGTCGATTCCCCACGCGCAGCTTTCGTCGACAATTTCATCAATTCGAAGACGCGTGTCATGCGCGTGCCGGATGTACTCGAACGCGTTCACACCCCGGCGCCCTATCCACGGGATAAACTCGCGATCGAATTTGAGATGCAGATCGAGGCGATCAGGAAACGTGTAGTTCCACGTCATCAGGTCGGAAGCGAGTGCGCGCCGGGAGAATGCCGGCTCGACGCGATATGGTTTAATTCTTGACACCGCCGCCTCGTCGATTCGCGGGAATTGTGCGGGCGCACCGGGAGCGAAGGTCGCGCCGAGTTTCTCCATCAGATCGCATACACCGTGGATCAATCCCCGGCCGCTGCCCGCGCTGATCGCGACCGATATCGGGCTCGGCCTCGCGATCTCGAAAGCATCGCCTGCAAGTTTGACCGGCTCTCCGGCACTGTTGCCTGTATTGTCGCCGAAATCGACGATGATATACCGGGTGTCGAGCTCGGGATCTCCAACAGTCGCGACGTGGCCACCGAGTATCGCGCGCAGTCCGCCCGCGAGTTCATCGATCGCGATACAAATCGATTTATCGTCCGTGCGAGAATGCAGGATTCGTACCGATCGAACGTTTTGGTTGCGCTTCTCAGCCATATCAACCGCGGGCCGAATGCATTTTTCCGCTGACGCGGCGATGATAACATGACTCATCAGTTCTGAAATGCAAATGGCGACGCACAGTGGTCGTCGTTTGCCCCGAAATCAACGACCGAATTTGACGGTAACCGCCGTACGGAAATGCCAAGCCCGAACGAAATTCTGACCGAGCTAAAAAAAGTCAAATACCCCGGCTTCACGCGTGACATCGTGTCGTTCGGGATCGTCAAGGATATCGAGGTCGGATATCGCGGCGTCATCGTGATGTTGACCGCGTCGACGGCGAAGCCCGAGGTGGTCAGCAAGATCGTCGAAGATGTGAAGGCGTGCGTCGGCGCGATGCCGGGCGTGCCCGCGGTCGAGGTTCAAGTCGAAACCGCTCCCGCGCAGCCCGCGCGAACGGCAGGTCCTCCGCCCAAGCAACCAATTCCGGGCGTTCGCCACGTTATCGCGGTTGCGAGCGGCAAAGGCGGGGTGGGCAAATCGACGGTCGCGGTGAATCTGGCGCTCGCGATGCGCGCGCTTGGATGGCGTATCGGACTGATGGACGCTGACGTGTACGGCCCCAGCGTCGCCATGATGGTTGGAACCGAGGGACGAGTATCCGTCACACCTGAGCGCCGGATCGTTCCGATGGAGCGATTTGGAATCCGATACATTTCGATGGCGATGTTCCTCAGCGACGATCAGGCAGTCGTTTGGCGTGGCCCGATGGTAACGAAACTCGAGACCGAATTCCTGTTCAACGTCGAATGGGGGGAGCTTGATTGCCTGGTGCTCGATCTCCCGCCCGGCACCGGCGACGCGCAGTTGACGATAACGCAGCGTGTCAAACTCGACGGCGGCGTGATCGTGACGACTCCGCAGGACCTCGCGTTGCTCGACGTCCGCCGCGGCGTGCAGATGTTCAAAGAGGTCGGAACGCCTGTCCTCGGCGTAGTCGAAAACATGAGCTATCACGTGTGCCGCAAATGCGGGCATCGTCACGAGATTTTCGCGCACGGCGGCGGCGCGAAACTGGCCGCTGAGTTGGGCGTCGCGTTTCTCGGCGAACTCCCGCTGGTCCGCGAACTGTGCGAGGCGGGCGATCAGGCGATGCCGCTCGTCGTGGCCGCGCCGTCCAATCCGGTTGCAACAGCCTTCAAGTCGATCGCGTCCAGCGTGATCTCAGAGCTGGATAAAGCCGTCAATTGATGAACACAAACCATCGTCCCTGTCGTGCGGGAACAGCAAGGCCTCATTGATGGCATTCGCGATTTTCGACGTCGAAACCCGCATCGACAAACACCTCCTGAATCAGGTGTGGTACGACGGTCAGGGTCTCAGCGACGACCAGGCGTTTGAACGCCATCGCGACGAACTCCAGCGCCGACGCGGCAGCGATTTCTTTCCGCCAAGCCTGCACGTACCGATTTCGATCGCAGTGGGATTCGCGGGCGACGACCACGTCCTGCGCTCGGTCGAAAGCCTGTCGCTCTCAGACTACACGGAGGAAAACCTGGTCCGTGAATTCTGGACGCGCGCGGAAAAATTTGCGGGCGCGCTGATAACCTTCAACGGCAGGCGCTTCGATTTTCCGGTGCTGGAGCTTGCGGCTTTGCGCTACGGCATCGGCGCGCCGACGCAT
>DASPQU010000121.1:0-5535 GCA_035624805.1 Binataceae bacterium (SeqCode)
TCCCATTTGGCGCCGCCCGCCATCCCGTTAATATCGCCGCACAAGTTGCCGACCTGCTGCGAATGCTGGGTGATTCCTCCGTAGATAAATGTCAGCGGCTGATTGAACCACGGCGCGATGACCCCTGCGTATTTTTCGGGCACTGAGAAGCCGAGCTTCGTCAACGCCATGTGCATCATAGTGATGCCTTTGAAAAACGCCTGCATGTTGAGCGAAGCCGGGGCGTCCTGCGCGTCGCAGATCGAGGCTCGATCGGTAACGATTCGCACCGGCGCCATCGCGGCGTTGATGTGCGGCAGGTCGGGCCAGAAGTACTGGAAGAGCGTCATCGTGCCGTAGACGCCGGCGGTATGATAAGTCTCGTTTATCGGTCGGTTTGCAATTTGCGGCGAACTGCCGCGAAAATCGAGCGTAAGTTCTCCGTCCTTGACCGAGGCTTCGAGCTGGACCTTTATAAGCGCGTCTTCACGCATCGTTGAATCGGCGAACATCTGCACGCGGACCTTGCCGTCGGGCAGCAGCGCCAGACGCCGCCGCGCCTCAGTCTCGACCGATTCTGTTACCTCACGCAGCGCGCCGATCACGTTGTCGAGACCGTATTCCGCGATAAGGGAGTGCAGCGTTTTCTCCATCCTGATGCACGATGCCATCCGCGTGCGCAGGTCGACCCCCATCAGGTTGACGTCGCGCGTCATGTTCTGGAGAAACGTCACCATATCGGTGCGCATCATGTAGTTTTCGGCGTACCGTGTGGGAGGCAGCTTGAGCCCTTCATCTGAGCGCGATTCGATGGTCGGCCCCATCCCGCCCGGATCGCTCGCGCCGATCTCGCCGTGATGCATCGCGCACGACGCCCACGCGACAAGCTCTTCGCCGTGAAATACCGGCATGAACGAGGCCAGGTCGGGATTGTGGACGCCGCCGTAATAGGAATCGTTCATGACGAAGCAATCGCCGGGCTTGAGCCCGACGCTCGGATCGTCCTTGTAGTACTTGAGGATGAAGCGAATTCCGAAGTGAAGCACGGACGAAAACGCCACGACGCCGGTCGAAGGAGAGAGCGACATGTCGCCGGAAGCGTTGAACAGCGCGACGCAAAGATCGCCGAACCGTCCTGCCGGAGAGGCGACCATCTGGCGCACCACCTCCATATCGCGATCGCATGCGCCCTGTAGAATGTCTCGAATTTCCTTGAATACGTGAACGTCGGGCTTGCCGGAAAGCACTCGCTGTTCGTGCTCGGTGCGCGGCGCGAGCCTGAAGCTGCGCATGATCTCAGGGTCCGGAGCAAGAAAGCGAACGTTGGCTTTCAAAAAGCGTTCTAGAATCTCGTTGTCGCTCAACGCTCCTCCATCTCCCGTCGCGGCGGAGCCGTTGCGCTCAAGTAGCCCATTTCTCTCGGATGTATCGCTCATGGTTGCCGTCCTGAATCACTATCGCGCGTGAGCCATACGGCGCCCTGCGCGACGGCCTCGTAACGCCATCCCGGCTCGATCAGGTAAGTTGTTGCGCCCGGATTCACTATCGCAGGACCATCGATCGCGACGCCCGCCATCAAAGCGCTTTGGTCGTACACGGGCGCATCGAAGGGTTTGTCAATCGTTGGAAACCAACATCGGCGGGTTCCGACAGGCGTCGGCGCGGGACGATGGGGGCGCCCCGGCGTGAGATCGTCGAAGCGCACCGATTCGCCCTCGACCCACGACACCACCCGGTAGGTGGTTATCCTGATACCGGATTCCGGCGCGCGGCTTGCCTCGCCGTAGCGTTCGCGAAAGTCTTCGGCGTGCTTTTCGATGATCCGCAGAACGTCGCGAAGCGCGCGGATACGGCTGCGATCGCATTCGATCGCAGTTTCGATCGACTGCGTGCCGTAGCGGATGTCGAGCTCCAATCGATGCTGCACCCTGGCGGGATCGAACCCCTGCCGCATAAGATCCTGCCTGCCGCGCTCCTCCAGCATCTCAACTACCCGGTTGAAAGAATCGTAATCGTCGAACACCGATCGCAGCAGCGGGTTATAAAGGTCGGTCAGATGGCTGTACTCGTGAATATGCATCTGTTGGAGCGTGCCGGCGCCACACGCCGAAAACACTGATGCAAACGGCGGGACCAGCACTCTGTTGATTCCCGCGGCACTCGCGATCCCGCAGGCATGAAGAGGGCCGTTTCCGCCGTACGCGAGCATCGTGAATTTGTCGGGCTTGAGACCGCGCGCCGACAACTCGCCCACGATGCCGATCGCCATATCGTTGTCGACCCGACGCCGAACGAGCCGCGCCGCGTTTATCTCGCTCATAGCCAGTGCTTCGCAAAGCGGTTCCAGCGCAAGGCTTGAATACTCGGGGTTGAGCCGTATGCGACCATGTGCGTAGTTCGCAGCGTCGAGATAGCCGAGTAGCAAATCCGCGTCCGTGACGGTCGCATTCATTCCACCGCGCTCGTAGCATGCAGGGCCGGGGTCGGAACCCGCGCTGTCGGGGCCTACCTTGATCGTGCGATAGGTTGGATCGTACCGGGCGATCGATCCGCCGCCTGCGCCGAGCGAAGCCAGATGCACCATCGGCAGCGTCACCAGGAATCGATCGATAACCGGATTGAAATCGTAGAACTTCACTCCACCCTCGACCACGATTCCGATATCGAAACTGGTGCCTCCCATGTCGGTCGTCACGATATTTCCCATTCGCGAAGCTTCTGCCAGCTTCTCGCCGGCGTGGATCCCCGCGACCGGGCCGGAATGAGCGGTTTGCAGCGCATCGGTGGAATTCACCTGCGCCATCCCGCCCGAGTTGTGAACCATGAGCATCGGCTTGCGATATTCGGAGTCGCGCAGGTTCAGCTCGAGCCGGCTCATTGCGTGATACATGATCGAATGCAGATAGGCGTCGATGATCGCCGAGCTGGTGCGGACGTATTCGCCGCGTCGGCCGCTCACTTCGGATCCGAGGATGATCGGAATCGCGCCGAGCATCGACCGCGGATACTCCTCGACGAAAATCTCGCGGATACGGCGTTCATGCTGCTTGTTGACCACGCTGTTGACGCAACTAACCACCAGCGCTTCGACGCCGTTGTCAACCAGCTCGCGAATTTTGCGGCGCAGATCGTCTTCGTCGAGCGCGATTACAATATTGCCGGCCCAATCGATACGCTCGCGCACGCCGCGGATCATCGGAATCGGTACGAGAGGCTGCGGTCGTTTGGCGCTCGGCATGTTCATCTTGTCAAACGTCGAGAGACCGTCGCCGTACCCGCGGCCGCGGCTGATCGGCACGGTGCTCTCGAATCCATGCGTGATAAGCAACCCGAGATTCGGGCCTTTGCGTTCAATCAGCGCGTTGGTGCCGAGAGTCGTCGCGTAACGAAGTGAATCGATCTGCGAAAGTAAAGTCTGTCGCTCGATTCCGAGTTCGGTGCACGCATAATCGAGCGCTTCGTTGAATCCGAGCGCAAGGTTGTGATGAGTGGTCAGCGCCTTGGTCTCGAGCACGCGCCCGTCCCATACGACGAAACAGTCTGTGAACGTTCCACCGATATCGACTGCGACACGCTTCATCGCGACCGTCCAGGTGTCCGAGCTTCAGCGCTTGTGCGCATGAGAATGGGCGGCGGGTTTCGGATACGGGAGGTTTCCGCTTTGCACCGGATACTTTTTGATGCCCGCCCAACGTTTCTTGAGGCCGTCGATGTCGATTTCGATATCGCGAATCGGCGGATGGCCGGGGACCGTGTATTCAACCTCGATCATGGTTGCGCAATCGGGGCAGTAGAATTCGAGAATTGCGCACCATTCGGGGTCGGGCGAAAACGTGTAGCTGTACAACTTTGGATCGAGCAGCGGTCTGTGAATCTCGCGCGGATCGCGCGCATAGACGAGCAGGCCTTCCTTGTAGTTTTCGCGGGCCGGACCGATAACGTGGCCGCATTCGCGGCACTCCCACTTCTCGGTTTCGAGATCGATTTGCAGATACTCGGTCATCGGGAGTTTCATTCGCCGACTCCTTCAAGTTCTTGACAAAATCAGATCGCAGTTGGCGCTCATGGCGAAACCCCATCCGCGTTCTACTTTGCCGGTGAAAAATGGCTCTTCGACAATCGCGGGACCTTCGGCGGTCGCGCCGATCCTCTGCGAGTCAACCTTATAGACGGGGACCTTTTCCCACCTGCCGTCGACGTAGATGCGCCGAGTCGAGTCTGAAACGGCAGGAGAGGCGCCCTCGCCGCCAATCGGAACCATCGGTACGCGATCCAGCGGGCGAACCACTCTGAGTTGCAGGATGGCTTCGTCGCAGCTGTCGAGTTCGGCGGGAAGATCGGTGCCACTGGCAAACGGGAAAACGCGATCGATCCCGTTGACCAGGCACAGCAGAGTCGCCGTGACGATGCAGTCGGCAAGCTTTAGTTTTTCGGCGAACATGTCGCGCTCCGCGCGGCTTTCAAGTTCGCGGAGACAGCCTTCGAGCGCAGCCGCGCTTCGATCTCGAACCTGTAGTTGATATTCCTGCGACAGATCGCTGAAACCGATTCCAACTGCGCTGAATACGGCGACGTGCCCCCCCGGAACGATCACTTCGCCGACGCCGATCTTGTCGGCGACCTTGCATATGGCCATCGGTCCTGCGCCGCCGAACGCCGCCAGCACCGTCCGGGCTGAAACCGGAGAGTAGGCGAGGATCCCGTCGGCGATCTTTCCTGCCCACGCCGACTCCATCCTGACCAGAGCATCTTCGAGCGAGAGTCCGAGCGGCTTGGCGATGTTGTCCATAATCGCCTTGAGGCTGGGCGCAGGATCGAGCGCCAGACTGCCGCCGAAGAAGCTCTTCGGATCGAAGACGCCGGCGAGAAGGAAAGCGTCGGTGATCGTCGCCTGCCTGCCTCCGCGACCGAAGCACGCCGGGCCCGGCATGCTGCCCACGCTTTGCGGCCCGACGAGGATTTCGCCGTCTGCAGCGCGAATAACAGAGCTTCCTCCGACGCCGACGCTGACCACGTCTGCGAGCGGGAAGGAGACTTCAACGCCCTCGATCATTCCGTGACGCTGACTTCGAATCGTGCCGCCGGCCACCATTCCGATGTCGCTGGTCGTGCCTCCCACATCGACGGAGATCAGTTCGTCGATGCCGTAATGGCGGGCCAGCGCCTTCACGCCTTCCATCCCGCCGCGAGGGCCGGAGCCGAAGGTCTTCAGGGCTATGGTTTTGGCGATGCGCGCGGAGCCTCCGTCGTTGCGGAAAATCAGCAGCGGCGCTGCGGTCTTGAGGTTGCGCATGCGTCGCTCGGCCGCGTAGAGGAATTGTTCCATCGCAGGATGAAGGAATGCGTTGAAGAGCGCGCTCCATGTGCGTCGCGTGGTCTCGCTATCGTCGGTGATCTCATGCGAGAACAGCAGCGGCACGGAACCCAGCAGATGCGTCGGGAAGCGCTTGAGCATGATGTGCTCGATGCGCTTCTCGCGGTCGATGTAATCGGCGCCGGAGAAGCAGACGACGATTCGATTTGCGCCGTCCGATGTGAGCTGATTAACGATTGCCA
>DASPQU010000122.1:0-3138 GCA_035624805.1 Binataceae bacterium (SeqCode)
GGACGACGATCGACACTGCCGGCGCGGCGGCGTTAGCGGCCCGTGGGATCGCGGTTATGGTGCTGCTGGCGCTCAAGGATTGTGCGTGGGCGTTTCGCGATGCGACTCTGCGAGCGCATCACGACGCGCGGGCTTCCCCCTGGAAAATTTCCAACATTGTGACAAACCCTGCCGTGATACGAAAGATGACCCTCGATTCCGAGATTGCCGCCATCGGATGGGATTGACGCGGGGCGTTCGCATCCTAAGACTGCATCCCGCAATGACACTCTCGCGCCGCGCGCTCAGGATCGCGCTCGTCTTCGCGTTCGCGGTCGTCCTTTACCTTCCCGGCCTCGGCCGCCCGGCGCTATGGGAGCCCGACGAGGGCCGTTACGCCGAGATCGCGCGCGAGATGCACCTGAGCGGTGATTTCGTCACGCCGCGCAACGACCAGGTTCGATACTTCGAAAAACCTCCGCTCGTGTACTGGGCCGAAACAGCGGCAATTGCGGTGTTCGGCGCAAATGAATTCGCGATTCGGCTCCCGGCGGCTATCTGCAGCATCGCAGAGATCGTCGGGACCGCGATGCTCGCAGAGGCGATGTTCGGCGCGGACGCTGCGCTCCTCTCTGCAATCGCTCTCGGGTTGGGACCGTTGTTCTTTGGTCTCGGACGCGCGGCGACGCTCGATCCCGCGCTGGCGTTCTTCATGACTGCGGGATTGGGCGCGTTCTTTATGGCCGCGCTCATCCGAGATTTCTCACGCACCGACGCACGTCGATTGTTCGTCGTAGCCGCGGCGATGCTTGCGATGGGGACGCTCGCGAAAGGTCCGGTGGCGCTGCTGCTCGGGGGAGCGATCGCGCTGGCATGGATTATCGTCGAGCGGCGCACAAATGAAATCGTTCGCATGCCGTGGCTTCCCGCTATCGCAGTCTATGCCGCGATCACGATTCCGTGGTTCGCGCTCGCCGAATGGCGAAATCCGGGCTTCCTTTCGTTTTTCTTTTTGCACGAGCATTTCGCGCGATACCTTCATGCAAGCGAGCACGGATGGGGGATGTGGTTTTTCATCCCGGTTGTGATTTTCGGAGCATGGCCGTGGATCGTTTTCGCGCCCGTGGGGATGCGAGAGATGGCACGCGATTCTTCGACGCGATCGGTCTTGAAGTTTCTCGCCATCTGGTTCGCGTTCACGTTTGTTTTCTTCTCGATTCCGCGCGCCAAGCTCGCCTCGTATATCCTGCCCGCGATGCCGGCGCTCGCGATCCTGTGTGGGTACGGAATCGCGCGCCTGTGGTCGATGCCGTCCGATCGCGCGCGCCGAATCCTCACATGGTTCGTTCTGCTGAATGTCGTCGCGGTTGTCGGCGCCGCCGCTGGATTGTTTGCAGCACGCGGATTTCTCTCGCCGGAGCTGACAGTCGACGGAATCGTCATTCTCAGCCTCCTGGCGCTGATGACGATCGCGGTCTGGATTCTCCGCGGCGCTTCGGTCGGTCCATCGATTGTCGCGATAGCGCTCACGATGATCGTTATCGTCGGGCTGGGCACGCGCGCTCGCGAACACGCGGCCGCGTACGCGACTTATCGCAATCTGGCGCGCGCCATCGCTCCGCTTCTGCGCCCCGGGTGCGTCCTCGCGTCGTATAGGCATAACGTGCAGTCGCTTCCTTTCTACACCGGATTTCGCGAGCGGCTGGTGGCATATCGCGGCGAGCTCGACGAGCCTTTCAGCTATTCGCCCGACGCGGCCGAGAGTTTCATCGCGACAGACGATGATTTGCGTCGCGAATGGGCAGGCGGCGGATGCGTGATGCTGGTTGCGAATCGCTCCGATCTCGGGCATCTGCGCACGATTCTCACGCCGACTCCCGTGACCGTCGGATGCGAAGGGAAGAAGCTCGCGCTCTATAATGGAGATGCGCCCCAGAATTCGGCGTGCGCGTCGGCGGGCGACGCCGATTGACTGTGGATGGCGCGATGGCTTGGTTTCATAGGCGTGCGAAGGTAACTTGCTTGCGGAGCGATGAGGATGGCGACAACTCGACGGGCATCATGGACGCTGGCGCTAGCCCTGGCGCTGGCTGCCTGCGCTCCAATGAGTCAGGACGCGGCGCAAAAGGCTCTCGATGCGGGCAGGCTCGACGAGGCCGCAGCGGACGTCCAGACGGCGCTCCAGCATGACCCCGACAATCTCCAGTTGAAGCAGCTTGCCGCCGATATCTACACGCGTCGCGGGGTCCAGTATTACAACGACGGCCAGATGCTCGCCGCGGCGGACGATTTCAACCGCGCAACCGCTTATTATCCGACCTACTCGCGCGCGTACGATTACCTCGGGATGCTGGCGTTTCAGCAGCATAACTGGCAGGACGCTATCAACTACGGCTCCCAGGCCGCGGAACTCGATGGCCGCCCCGATCCCGGATATGTCGAGCAGGCGCGCAAGGAATTGCTGAAGGTACAATCCGGCGGCATCAAGCCTTACAAGCCGGTTCGCAAACGCGCACAATCGAGCGGCTCTCCCTAAGAGAAAGCAGACGGACCGAATCGTGGCCGAAAAGAAATCGCAGAGCGTGCGCAACGATCCCGCGCGGACGAAACCGGGCGAAGAGCCGCTTGGCGCCTACCTTACGGCGGTTCGTGAAAAGCGCGGGGTCTCGCGCCAGGACGTGAGCCGCGAAGCGCACGTCCCTCAGCACTACGTCACGATGATCGAGACGGACGACTACGCGCTCATCTCCGATCAGCTCTATATGCTGCCTTTCCTGCGCCGGTATGCGACGTTCGTCGGACTCGACGCCGAAGAGGTCGCGAGCCGCTTTGTCCGCGATGTGCAGCGCGCCGACGTGACTGCGTCGCGAATGTCCGAGCCGATACCGATGGCGGACGGAAAGCGGTCTTCGCTGCGTCCGGCCGCCATAGCGATTGTGTTCGGCGCACTGATCGTCGGCGCGGTTTTCGTGGGATGGCATATGCTCGCCGCGCGATTCATGCATCTTGGCGCAAGGCAAGAGCCCGCGGTCGCGGAGTCCCCCACAGCCGCCTCATCCGTTAGCGCCGCATCGCAACCGGCATCGTCGCCCGCTCCGGTCGCGCCCGCGGCCATCGCATCTGAAGTGGTCGCGGTCCCCGCTGCGGCAGCTTCTCACG
>DASPQU010000123.1:0-5743 GCA_035624805.1 Binataceae bacterium (SeqCode)
CCTGGCGGAAGTGGCGCAACTCGCCTCGCTTGCCGACGAAACTCCGGAAGGACGCTCGATTACGGTCCTTGCCAAGAATCAGTTCAATTTGCGCGGTCGCGAGTTCGCCGAGCACGAGGCGCACTTCGTTCCATTCTCCGCGCAGACGCGTATGAGCGGCGTGGACTTGAACGGCCGAACGATACGCAAGGGCGCCACCGACCAGGTCGCGGAATTTGTCACCGAGCGAGGCGGTTCGGTGCCGCCTGCCTTCAAGGATGTCGTCACCAGGATCGCACGCAGCGGCGGAACTCCGTTGGCGGTTGCGGAAAACGACCGAATGCTCGGCGTCGTTCATCTCAAGGACATCATCAAGGAAGGCATCCGCGAGCGATTCGCGCGTCTGCGCGCGATGGGGCTTCGAACCGTGATGATCACGGGCGACAATCCTCTGACCGCGCAGGCGATCGCGTCCGAAGCCGGCGTGGACGATTTCCTCGCCGAGGCGACTCCCGAAACCAAGCTGCGCCTGATTCGCGAAGAGCAGGCCCAGGGCAAGCTGGTTGCGATGATTGGCGACGGCACCAACGACGCTCCGGCGCTCGCGCAGGCTGACGTGGGAATCGCGATGAACGCGGGAACCCAGGCCGCGCGCGAGGCGGGCAACATGGTGGATCTCGATTCCAATCCCACCAAGGTCATGGAGGTTGTCGAGATCGGCAAGCAGCTCCTGATGACCCGCGGCGCGCTGACGACCTTCTCGATCGCCAACGACGTAGCGAAATACTTCGCGATTATCCCGGCGATGTTCATGATCGGATATCCGGAGCTTCAGGCGCTCAACGTCATGGGATTGTCGACACCGGAAAGCGCGATCCTCTCAGCCGTTATCTTCAACGCGCTCATTATTGTCGCGCTGATCCCGCTGGCGCTGCGCGGTGTGCAATACAGGCCCTTGGGCGCTGCGGCTATCCTGACTCGCAACCTGTTTATCTACGGTCTGGGCGGCATAATCGTCCCGTTCATAGGAATCAAGGCGATCGACATCGTGATCTCTGCGATGCGTCTAGCTTGAGGAACTAACATGCGCAACTTGATGGCAGCATTTTACGTAACAGTCGTCCTGACGGTCCTGACCGGGCTCATATATCCGCTGGTAATTCTGGGTATTGCGCAGGTCGTTTTCCCGGAACAGGCAAAAGGCAGTCTGATCACCAACAACGGACAGCAAGTCGGCTCGCGCCTCATCGGGCAGAATTTTTCGCAACCCAAATATTTTCATCCGCGGCCTTCTGCGGCTGGCGATAAAGGATACGATGCCTCCAATTCCGGCGGATCCAACCTTGCGCCGACCAATAAGGTCCTCCTCGATGCAGTGAAATCGCGGGTCGCAGCTGTAGTCGAGGAAAATTCCGGAATCTCGCCTTCGAGCATCCCTGTCGAGATGGTTACCGCATCCGGGAGCGGTCTTGATCCGGAAATCAGTCCCGCCGCGGCGGATCTTCAGGTCGCGCGCGTCGCAAAAGCTCGCGCAATGAGCGAAGATAGAGTCCGGGAGCTTGTTCGCGAACATACGCGCGGCCCTCTGTTTGGTATATTCGGGGAGCCAGGCGTCAACGTGCTCGAACTGAACCTTGCACTCGACTCCGCGGTAAAGGTCGCGAACCGATGAAATCGTTACGCGGTATTATCGAAATTCACGGACCTCCGCGTTGCTGAGCGCAACACGATGAGAAGCGACCTCGAACGACCGGAACCCGAATCCTTCCTCGATTGGAGCGCGCAAAACCGGCGGGGCAGTCTCAAGATCTACATCGGAGCGGCAGCCGGCGTCGGCAAGACCTATCGGATGCTGGAAGAAGCGCATCAACTCCGCGCCAAGGGAGTCGATGTGGTCGTAGGCCTTGTCGAGACTCACGGGCGTGCCGAAACTGCCGAGAAGGTTGGCGACCTCGAGGTCGTGCCGCGCAAAAAAATTGAGCATCGCGGCGTGATGCTCGAGGAGATGGACACCGAGGCGATAATCGGCCGCAAGCCCGAGGTCGCGATCGTCGACGAACTCGCGCATACCAACGTCCCCGGGTCGCGTCACGAAAAACGCTATCAGGATGTCGAGGAGCTGCTTGGGGCGGGGATCAACGTCATCACAGCTCTCAACATCCAGCATATCGAGAGCCTCAACCCGTTGATGAAGCGCATCACTTCGATCGAGGTGCGCGAGACGGTTCCCGATACATTTCTGGCCCGCGCTGATCAGATCGTGAACGTTGACGTTACCGTCGAGGCTCTGCGCGAGCGTCTACGCGAAGGAAAAATTTATCCAGCAGCGCAAATCGAACATGCGCTGAAAAACTTCTTCAAGCCGAGCAATCTCGCATCGCTGCGCGAGCTTGCGCTGCGCGAAATCGCACGCGGCCTGGAGCGTCAACGCGAGCAGAGCGAGGCGCTGCGACGCGAGGGCGGACGGCGCCCCAGCGTGAGCGAGAAATTGATGGTCGGGCTCTCGTCAAACGCCACCGACGGCGGACGACTGTTGCGCAAGGCATCGCGTATCGCCACTCAGCTTGGCGCGCAGTGGTACGCGGTGCATGTCGAGACCCCGAGCGAGTCGGTCAAACGAATCAAAACTCGCGATTTCGTTACGCTGCTGGACAATGTCAATCTTGCTTCTGACCTTGGCGCTGAAACCGTGTGGCTCAAGTCGGACAATGTGGCAAAAACATTGATCGATTTCGCTCACGAAAACGGAATTTCCAAAATCATGGTTGGCCGAACACATCGATCGGCGCTGCATCGTATGTTCAAAGGTGATGTTACACAGAAGATCATGGCGACAGCGCGCGATATCGATATTGAAATCGTAGGCGACGAGGAAGGCGAGAAGAGCGCATGAAAACGCCTTCATTGAAGAATCGGGTCCGAGCAGCCACCCTCGCACTGGTCGCACTGGCGGTGCTGATGGGCATCTACGCGTTGCCGCGCGTGTATCGTCTCGGCGGCGCGATCAGGGCAACCCTCTACGCCAACTACGTGACCATCGAGGCGGCCCAGCATATGGGCAAGGCGCTCTACGCGCTTCAACTTGCCGAACACGACGGGCGCGCCGCGGAGATGCTCGCTCAGTCGCGCGATACGTTCACGCGCTGGATGGATGTCGAAA
Organism: Binataceae bacterium (SeqCode); assembly: GCA_035624805.1. GTDB lineage: Bacteria > Desulfobacterota > Binatia > Binatales > Binataceae > DASPQU01. Next base: position 3,140 of record DASPQU010000123.1, read on the forward strand.
AGCACAATTTCACCGAGACCGGCGAGCCCGAACTCGCCGCGCGAATCGACAGTGAAGCAAACAAGCTGTTCGACGAGATCGGCAAGAGCGATCGCAACGCGCGCCACGACCACGAATTTGAACAGCTGGCGACTGACCTCGAGGAGTTGATTGAAATGAATCGCGCGGCGATGTTTCGCGCGGACAGTCGCGCCACCAAACTCGGAACCCATCTCACCTATGAATTCGCGTTCGGATTGCTGGGACTGCTTGTCCTCGGCGGCGCGGTTTCGTGGGGGCTGGGTTCGACGCTTTCGCGCCCGCTCAGCGAACTGGCCGATCGTCTTCGCGGCGTCAGTCAGCGCAAGACGCATCTGCGTTTGGGCCCGCAACGTTTCGAGGAGCTTGACATAGTCGCCCGCGAATTCAACCAGATGGCCGAGAAGCTCGAGCAGTACGAGAAACTGAACGTCGAGCGCCTGGTTTACGAAAAGAAGAAAATCGAGGCGATTATCGAAAGCCTCGAAGACGGCGTGGTGCTGATCGATCGCGGCGGCGTCGTCACCCACATCAACGAGATTGCAACCCTGATCCTCGGCATCGAATCGGCCGAGGCGCTCGGCAGTTCATTCGACGACCTGAGCACCAACAGCCCGCACTATCTGCGCGTTCGCGATGCGCTCCGCCTGCTCAGGCGCGGAGGATCCGAGGCGTCTCGCATCGAAGTGCAGCTTCACGTCCGGGGACGCGACCATACCTATGTGCTGAAACCCATGCCGCTCCATCAGGGCGACAACGAGGCATTCGGGACGCTGCTGATCCTCCAGGATGTGACCTATCTTCGCGATCAGGACCGTGCGCGGACCAATCTCGTTGCGACGCTTTCGCACGAGCTCAAGAGTCCGCTGACGTCCCTGGCGCTGTCGGCCGAGCTGATGCGCCGGGAGGAACCTTCGCTCTCTCCGAAAATGGTGGAACTGCTTCACGCGATTCTCGAGGAATGTGCGCGAATGAAGCAGCTCACCGACAACCTGCTGAATCTCGCCAAGGGCCAGGTTCCTTCGATCACGGTGAATCGAGAACGGGTCGATATTGGCGAAATCGCCAATGAAGTTGCGCAGCGTTTTGCGATTCAAGCACGCGAGAAGAACGTTTCGCTGCAAACCCGCATCGAAAAGGTGCCTCCGACCCGTGGCGATTCCGTGAAGCTCTCGTGGGTGGTGTCGAATCTCCTGGGCAACGCGCTGCGTTATACGCCCGAGAACGGGAAAATCGAGATCGCGGCGCATCCTCAAGACGGCGGCATCCGGCTCGAAGTCGCCGATTCCGGTCCTGGAATCGCCCCGGAACTGCGCGGCTACATCTTCGAACGCTTCGCACAGTACGGAAACGGAGGCGAGAAGGGTTCGGCGGGACTCGGCCTCGCAATCGTCAAGGATATCGTCGAGGCGCACGGTGGACGAATCTTCGTGCAGGCCAACAACGGCGCCGGCAGCCGCTTCATTGTGGACCTGCCCGTGGACGTGTAGGTAATGATCGATGGCGCGTCTGCTAGTCGTCGATGACGAAAAAAATATCCGGCGCAGTTTGGCAGCCTTCTTCGAATCCCTCGGCCACACCGTCGATTCGGCGGAAAGCGGCGAGCAGGGGTTGGCGGCGCTCACCACCAAAACTTACGATTTGGTTCTGAGCGACTATCGGATGGCCGAGGTGAGCGGGCTTGAACTCCTCAAGGAGATCAAGCGGCGCCAACCCGACACGCTCGTCATCCTGATGACCGCATATGCCACGGTGGAAACGGCCGTCGCTGCGATGAAGGCGGGCGCCTACGACTACATCACCAAGCCCTTCACGCTCGAGCAGGTTCAGGTGCTCGTCGAGCGCGCTCTCCAGCTGCAGGGGTTGCGCGAAGAGAATCGCCAACTTCGCGAAACGATCGGCGAAACTCCGCTGTTGGAATCGCAGAGTCCGGCGATGGTTCGTCTGCTGGAAACCGGGCGTCAGGCAGCCTCCAGCGAGGCGACCATTCTGCTTACCGGGGAGAGTGGAACCGGCAAGAATGTGCTGGCGCGACAAATTCATTTATGGAGCCCGCGCCAGACTCATCCGTTCGTGGTCGTCAATTGCACCACTCTTTCCGAGCAGCTCCTGGAGAGCGAATTGTTCGGACATGTACGCGGCGCTTTCACCGGCGCTGTCAAAGACAAGCCGGGCCGGGTGGAGGCGGCTGACGGCGGAACGATATTCCTCGATGAAATCGCGGATCTGACGCCCGCCTTACAGACCAAGTTTCTGCGTTTCGTACAGGAACAGAGCTTCGAGCGCGTCGGCGGAGATCGCACCTTTCGTGTCGATGCGCGGATTATCGCGGCTTCGAATCGCGACCTCGAAGCGGAAGTCGCTGCGAAAAGGTTTCGCGAGGACCTCTTCTATCGGCTCAACGTGATCACCCTGCGCGTCCCGTCCCTGCGCGAACGCAGGGAAGACATCCTGGCGCTCGCGAGCTGGATGTTGCGTGAAGCTGGTGTCCGCAACCATCGGCCCGGGATGCGCTTCTCAGCTGCCGCGGCGAGCGCGCTGGTGAACTATACGTGGCCGGGCAACGTGCGTGAGCTTCGCAACGCC
>DASPQU010000124.1:0-3561 GCA_035624805.1 Binataceae bacterium (SeqCode)
AAACGTGGTGACCATTTCATCAGGTATCGCTGCGGCCATCGCGGCCTGATCTCCGCGCGAGGCGGCGGCAAACGCAGCGCGCGCCTGCGCTTGGAACCCGTGCGCCGCGAAATATTTCTCGTACTGCTCCATCGAGGCGTAGAACGCCACGGTCGCACGCGCCGCATCGATTGCGCGTTTGCGATCATCATCGATGGCGACAAACGCCCAGATATTGAGATCGAACTCCGATCGCTTGCGGCCAACCTTTGCCAGGGTCGCGTCGAGCGTTTGGGTGACCTCTTTTTCGATCCAGCGCTGCGACCATATCGGATGGCTGGGGAGACCGTCACCGATTTCAGCGGCGAGCCGCACTCCGCCTTCGAACACCGCCGGAACGTAGATCGGAATTCGATCGCGAACCGAGGGCGCCAATGTGCGAAACCCCGTCAGATCGAGTTTGTGATATTCGCCCTCGATCTTGCCGAGCTTGCCGCCGTGCGCTCCGGCGATTATTTCGCGCACGATTCGCACAACCTCGCGCAGATGTGCGATCGGTTTGCCGTACGTTACCCCGTGCCAGCTTTCGTTCCACCATCGGATGCTCGTGCCCAGGCCAAGCACCATCCTGCCGCCGCTCATCGTGTCGAGATCGATGGCACTGAGCGCGGTTTCCAGTGGACTGCGCGTGAACGCCAGGGCGACTCCCGTGCCGAGCTTCACCCGTTTCGTAACCATCGCAGCGGCAGCAAGCGGAAGAAACGGCGGTCCGTAAACCTGTACGCCCCAGAGTCCTTCGAGTCCGGCTGCTTCGCTCGTCTGCGCGACCTGCGTCATCGTCGCCGCGTCAGACGGCAAAATCAGACCCCAGTAACGCCGCGTCTTCGCCATTTCTGTTTCCTCCGTTCGGTGCAGATTAGGCGAACAGCGGGATTGCTACAATTCCCAAAGGGCGCCGTTCGATTTTGAGATCGAGTCGGCAGCTCCGATGGGAAGCCGGTTCTTAACTGAGACGAACGAAGTTCGCGATTTGGAGGGAATTTCTGGTGGACGCACCTGGACTCGAACCAGGGACCTCTTGCATGTGAGGCAAGCGCTCTAACCGGGCTGAGCTATGCGTCCGCCGAACTACCGATTATCGCGTCATATCCGCCCGCTCGCAAGGCCGGGGACGAATTCTCTCCGGAAAGCGTTCGCTTGCGTTCATTCATCTCGCAATTGACGCGCGCGTCATAATCGATGATCGTCTGTTGACCGCATCAATCACGAGAAAAGAAAAGGAGCACGCACGATGGCAGGGCGTCTTCGTCAAGTCACCAAGGCCGAGGCATCTTCGGAGATTCAGGAGCTCTACAAGCAGTTCTTTGGAGATCGTGACCCGGTTGCGCAGCCGGGAACCGCGACAGGAACGCCGGGTGATTACTGGACAACGTTCGCGCTGGTACCTGATTTGCTGTTCCAGGCGCGCAACAGCCTGATGGCGTTGATGCAGCCCGGGCGGGTGCTCGATCCGAAACTACGCGAACTCGCTATCATCCGTACCGGGATCGTGGGCGATTCGCGATTTGAATTTTCGCAGCACAGCAAGGTTGCGCGGATGGTCGGTGTATCGGAGGAAAAAATCCGCGCCATCAAAGGATGGGCGACGAGCGACAAATTCACCCCTGTCGAGCGCGCCGTGATGGCAGCGACCGACGAGTTGGTGGGACGCAATCTTGTCGAAGACGAGACATTTGCGGAGCTTAAGAGACATCTCGACGATCCGCAGATTATGGAACTGTTCTATGTGGTCGGGCTGTGGCGGATGCATGGGATGATCGTGCGCGCGCTGCACCTCGAATACGATAATGATACGACGGCTCGCATGAAGGAGATTCCCGCGCCCTCGCCAAAAGGCTAGGCGTGGTGAGACTTGCGTGTTCACGAAGTCAGCCGCGTTCTACGACGCCCTCTATTCGTTCAAGAACTACGAAGCGGAAGCCGCCTATCTCCGCGTGCTGATCGCGCGGCATCAGCGGTCCGAGGGACGGCGACTGCTGGATGTCGCGTGCGGGACGGGCACGCACCTTGTCTACCTACAGCGTCATTTCGATGTTCAAGGTGTCGATCTCGACGCCAATCTTCTCGCGATCGCCCGCGCGAAATGTCCCGCAGTCGAGTTCCATCAGGGAGATATGCTTACGTTCGAGCTTGGCCGCGATTTCGACGTAGTAACGTGCCTCTTCAGCGCGATCGGCTATGTGCACACGCCCGAGCGCCTCAATAGAGCGGTAGCGAACATGACGCGCCATCTGCGGCCCGGCGGCGTTCTGATCGTCGAGCCATGGTTGCTGCCGGATGCCTTCGAGCCGGGCGGAGTCCATTCGATGATCGTCGACAAGCCGGACTTGACGATTGCCCGGATGAATATCCATCGCGTCGAGAATCGCCGCTCGGTGTTCGATATGCATTACATGGTCGGCACTCCGGACAAGATCGAGACGTTTACCGAAAGACACGAACTTTTTCTTTTCACGCGCGACGAATACCTCGCGAGTTTCGCCGCCGCTGGTCTCAATGCGACGTGGGATGACAAGGGTTTGATGGGACGGGGCCTAGTGATCGGCGAAAAACCGAATAACTAGCCAGAGCCGATGGCTACTTTTCCGAGCCGAGAAGGCGGATAACCTCGGCGCGACCCCATTCGACTTCGGCGCGATGGCGGTTAGCCATCGATTGCAGGAAATCGTGCAATGGGCCTTCAGCAGGTGCGATCTGGATCGCTTCTTCGATTTTGCGCGCCACCCATTCCTGTCCGCGCGACATGAAGTTAAGGCGTTCGCGAATCGTTTCGCGAGCGGCGACCTTGGCGGCGAACGGTCCCACCTTCGTCGAGGGCGCGATGTTTCCGGCGCGGATCAACTCTTCGAGTCGTTCAACGTTGCGCGTTTCTTCGTCGCGTTCGGCGACGAGAAATCGATGCAGTTCCTCGTTGGTCACTTCGCGAGCGAGCGCCTCGAGCGCCACGACGCCGGCGCGCTCGGATTCGAGCAGCAGGTTGAGGATATCGGCAAGGGCCTTTTCCACGGTCGCGAATCTAATGAGCGCGCGAAGATCGGGCAAGCTGTCGGCCTGCGGAAATCTAGTTCATGAAAAGGCGAACCGCGGTCAGACCGAGAAACACAGCGAACGCTCGACGCAGCGCGAGTCCCGACATTTTTACCGCGATTCCAGCTCCTAAATACGGTCCTATCAGAAGGCCCGCACCGAGCAGCGCCGCGTACGCGATATTCACGTGGCCGTGACGATAGTACTCGAGGGCGCCGAGCAATCCGACGGGCGGGAGCAGGGCGGCTAGCGATGTTCCGACGGCCGTGTGCTGCTCGACGCCGAGCAAAAGCACCATCGCTGGAACCATCAAGACGCCGCCACCGACGCCAAAAAATGCTGACAAGACTCCTGCCGCCAGCCCGATCGCAAGAATGATCGCGTAAGAGACCATCGTTCCCCCATCCGTGTTCGTAAATCCATTGATCATCAGAACAAAAGCGCTCGCAGCCTACCATCGCGCCGCGCGCAAGCAAAAGACATCGCGGCGACGAC
>DASPQU010000125.1:0-2231 GCA_035624805.1 Binataceae bacterium (SeqCode)
GGCCTGAGCCTCGTAGTCGCCGAGATCAAGGAGAAAAGTCCGGTCCGTCTCGTGCTGACCGGAGCGCCGGTCTACTACGATTGGAATCGAACGGGCGACAAACTCCTGGTGCATACCAACAGCGGCGGATCGAGCCGCAACGAGCGTGTGATGCTGATGAACATCACCGAGGGCAGCCAGGACGTCGAGAAGGTTTTCTCGCACGGACGTGCTCCATTTAAAGCGCCTTGCTGGTCGCCTGACGGCAAACACATCGCGTACATCGCGAACCAAAACGCCGAGGCATACGTCGTCGTTGCCGACAGCGGCGGCGGAAATCCCCATTCGATGGCGAGCCTGCCGGTAGGCGAGAATGCACTCGTATGGTCGCCGGATTCCAGGCACATCGCGTATTCGACCGCGAGCATCGGCGGCGACCTCGTATTTGGCGGCATCAAACTGCTTGATATCGAAACCCAGGAATCGAAGCGGATCGTGACGAATCCGGTACAGGCGTTCTTCTTCTCACCCGACGCACATTATCTGGCTTATGTCGCGGTTCCTCCCGAAATGCCTTTTTATCAGTGGAGCGTGTTCGATCTGAAAACCGGCAAGGCCCGCAAGCTCGAGAACTTCCTCGCGACGCAGGATGAGTCGGTTGCGTACCATTACTTCGATCAGCTTGCGCTGTCGCACGCCATCTGGTCGCCCGATTCTCGCGAGTTCGTATACGCGGGCGTGCGGCTGGTGGGAGAACCGCACGGCCCGCTCGGACCGACGCCGGAACCGAACCTTTGGGCCGTACCGGTTGACGGCAGCAAATCCCGTTCTATTGGTCCTGGGACGATAGGTTTTTACTCGCCCGCGAATCCCCAATAGTCGTGCCTTCTCGGATCTATACGTCCGAGGCCACCAGACGCGCGCTGACTCCGACCGGGGGATTCCTGAAGGGGTATGCATTCTCGCTGAATCCGTACATCGGATGCGCATTCGGGGCGGCGGGCGGATGCCCGTTCTGCTACGTGCGAGCGCTTCCGGTATCGCACGCGCGCGCCGGCGATTGGGGAAGCTGGGTAATCGCGAAGTCCAATCTCTGCGAGAGACTTGAAATCGAACTCAAAACGCTGGAGCGGTCCGGGAAGCTCGCAGACACGACGATTTTCATGTCGAGCGCGACCGATCCTTATCAGGGTATCGAACGGTGGGAGCGACTGACCCGTGGGGCGCTCGAAATAATTGTGCGCCATCCGATCAGACGCCTGCTTCTGCAGACGCGAAGTCCGATAATCGAGCGCGACATCGACGTTGTGAGGGAACTCGGCTCGCGTGTGATCGTCTCGATCACAATCGAAACAGACGACGATGGAGTCCGCCGAGCGATTACTCCTACGTCGCCATCGATTGAGCGTCGCATCCGGACGGCGCAATCGATTCGCGACAATGGAATTCCGATTCAGGTCGCGATTGCGCCGATGTTGCCCAACGACCCCCAACGATTCGCCGCAATCGTCGATCGATGCGCCGATCGCGTCGTCGTCGATACTTATTTCGCCGGCGACGGCTCATGCGGGCGACGTTCGCGCGCGCTCGGAATCGGCGGATTGTACGCGCGCCTGGGCTATGCAGATTGGTTTCGTCCGGGCGCAGAAGCGCCGCTGCTTGACGCGATGCGAGCCAAACTGGGCGACCGTCGCGTGCTGTTCAGTCGCGACGGATTCTGCGCCGTTTAGATTATCCCTTGATGGCGTGAACGATCGTCACGAGCACGACGGCGCCGATCACCGACATGATCAGGTAACCCAAGCCGCCGAAAACAACGATTCCCAAGGCTTCGAAGATCCATCGCCCGACAATCGCGCCCAGAAGTCCGAGCACGACGTCGAAGACGACGCCGTAGCCTTCGCCACGCATCAGATGCCCGGTGATCCATCCCGCGATAAGTCCGATGAGCAGGCTCCAGATCATTCCCGGACTCCTGTGTCGATCGGGCGCCGTGCGATTTCGCCGGGCCGGTTAAGGACGTGCGCTTACTTTTTCTGTTCCATCGGAGCGCCGCAGCACTTGAGCGCGCCTGCGCCGCCTTTTGTCACTATGACCTGCGAGCCGCATTTGCCGCAGATGTAAACCTTGCCAAGCTGATTAGCCATCGTATCCGGTGGCGCCTCCTGTGAAGTCGATAGAAATTATTCGGTTTACGCGCCTTTGAACAGGGGTTTGCGCTTTTCGAGAAACGCGCGCACCCCTTCGGCGCG
>DASPQU010000126.1:0-4045 GCA_035624805.1 Binataceae bacterium (SeqCode)
TCGGCGAGATGAAAAACTCGACCGGCAACGATTATTGCAACTATCGCGACGGCGACCGCGACGATTTTCGGATTCAGCCATCCGCGCGCGGTCGTTTCGGTGCTCATCGTGCAGCCTCGAGGACCGCGCTTCGCGGGTTCAAGAGCGACCCCGGACGCGCGCTTATCATCGCGGGTTTCATGATGTACCTTTGCCGTAGATGCCCGCTCACGAGCATAAACAGCACGCGCGCGCCAATCTGAACGTGGGAATCGTCAGCGCGAGCGATACCCGCACTCTCGAAACCGACAAGAGCGGGCTGCTCGTCCGTCAGATGCTCGAAGCCGCTGGCCATCGCGTTGGATTTCATCAAGTTGTCCCCGACGATCGCGACCGGATCGCCTCGGTAATATCAACAAACCTCGGCGGTTTGGACGCGATGATAATCACGGGCGGGACGGGAATCGCTCCGCGCGACTGCACTATCGAGGCGCTCACGCCCCTCCTCGATAAAGAAATGCCGGGGTTCGGCGAATTGTTCCGCACGCTATCATATGAGGAGATCGGTTCGGCAGCCTTTCTAAGCCGTGCGATGGCGGGAATATCGGCGGGAAAATTCGTGGCCGCGCTTCCCGGATCGACGGCGGGTTGCCGTCTCGCGATGGAAAAGCTGATAATTCCCGAACTTGGGCATATCGCGTTTTTGCTGCAATCATGAATCACATCACGATCAGGCTGTTCGCCACGATTCGCGAGCGCGCCGGGACCTCCGAGCTGGCGCGCGAATTCCCCGACGGGACGACAGTCGGACAGATTTGGGCCGGCCTCAAAAGAGAGTTTCCCAAGCTCGAAGGCTATCGCGATTCGGTCGGCTTTGCCGTCAATCAGGAATACGTTCACGATGATTTCACGCCGCGCGCAGGTGACGAAGTCGCGTTCATCCCTCCTGTCAGCGGCGGCGCCGACGCGCCCGCGTGGCTGGGCTCGATTCGGATCGTCCGCGAACCTATCGATGTGGCCGCGCTCGAACGCGAAGTCTCCGATCCCGGCGCCGGAGCGATATGCACGTTTGCGGGGACCACGCGCGACAACAACGTTGGCCGCAGGGTCATCAGGCTTGAGTATGAGGTATACGAGCCGATGGCGCTCTCCGAGATGCGCCGTCTGGCCGAGGAAGCGGGGCGTCGATGGGCGATCACGCGAATCGCGATCAGGCATCGAATCGGAATCGTTGAGATTGGCGAAACTTCAGTTGCGATTTCCGTGTCCGCGCCGCATCGCGGCGAAGCTTTCGAGGCGTGCCGGTTTGCGATCGATCGCCTGAAGGAGATCGTCCCTATCTGGAAGAAAGAACATTTCGAAGGCGGGGAAATCTGGGTCGGATGCCAGACGTCGCATCCGCCGCACGCGCACGACGCGCATTGAGGCGATGCCTCTGATTGACCGGCCAATTCCCGTTGGATAATCAAAAACAGATGCTTGCCGCCCAAACGTCGGTTGAAAAAATCATCCTTGCCGAGCCGCGCGGATTCTGCGCGGGCGTCGATCGCGCCGTCGAGGCGGTACGAGGCGCGTTGCAGGCCTACGGACGCCCGCTCTACGTGCGCCATCAGATCGTCCACAACCGCTTCGTGCTTGAGGCTCTCGAGCGAGAGGGCGCCGTATTCGTCGAAAGTCTCGACGAGGTCCCGCGGGGGCAACGCGTCATTTTCAGCGCTCATGGCGTCGCGCCGAGCGAATGGGATCGTGCAAAGGAAAGCGATCTCCGCGTCATCGATGCGACCTGTCCCCTCGTGACGAAAGTCCATCTGGAAGTCGAGCGCTACGCCAACGAAGGGCGCACCGTAATCCTCGTCGGCCACGCCGGGCACGAAGAGGTTAAAGGCACGCTGGGCGTTGCGCCGGGACAGGTGATGTTGGTGGGAAGCGTTGAAGAGGCGGAGCGGCTCGAAGTTCCCGATCCCGATCGCGTGGCAGCTACGACGCAAACCACGCTGAGCATTGACGATACGCGCGACATCCTCGAGACTCTCAAGCGCAGATTTCCGAATCTCGCGACGCCCAAGACCGACGACATCTGCTACGCGACGCAAAATCGCCAGAACGCGGTCAAGGAACTCGTCCAGATGGCCGATGCGATTCTGGTCGTCGGTTCGAAGCAGAGCTCGAATGCGAATCGGCTGGTCGAAGTGGCGCGAAATCGCGGTGCACGCGCTTTTCTGGTCGATTCAATCGCCGATGTCGAGCCGTCGATGCTGGAAAGCGTGCGCGCCCTGGGCCTTACCGCGAGCGCCTCGTCGCCCGAGTGGCTCGTCGAAGAGATCATCGGCGCATTCGCCGAGCGGGGCGCGACGGTCGAGCTGATGAGCGTGGCCAAGGAACGCGTCCATTTCCCGCTCCCGATGTCGCCTGATTGAAGCTGCTCTAATCCTTGTCAGTCGCGAGAAGCACTCGCGTCGCCGTCACTCAAAAGCTCTTGAGAATCAGTCATGGCGTCCGACTGCCTTGACAATTCCCGCACATTGCCCCAAGACTCAAGCCGACATTGGGGCCGCGGTTGCGACCGCCTGCCCTGACAGGAAGGACACAGACGTGACTCGATCGCGAACTTCGCGCGGACTTCTATGGGCTCTCGTATCGGGCCTTCTCTTCATCACCGCCGGATGCATGTCCAAGGCGAAACAGCATTTGTACAAGGCCGAAGATCTGTTCGAAAAGCGCGACCTGAAAGGCGCACAAGCCGAACTGCGCGAGGCGATCAAGGAAGATCCCAACCTTACGGACGCGCACAAATCGCTCGCTCACGTTGACGAATATCTCGGAGATTACGACGAGGCCGGAAAGGAATTTCAGACCGCCTCGATGCAGGATCCGACCGACCAGAAAATCATGGGTAAGGCCCGCTACTACCGGTACCTGCAGCAGATAGGCCAGCAGGCGGACAAAGCTCTCGATACCGTCAAATCGGGCGATACCGAGCAAGGGATGAAGGATCTCAAGGAGGCGCTGATCCAATCCCAGAAGAGCAAGGCTTCGCACGACCATGTGGTTCAGGACATTCAGTCGGCCATCGACACGATCATGCAGCAGGGCGATAAAGCTGTTGCAGACAAGAAATATCTCGACGCGGCCAAGGCGTACGACCAGGCGGTTCGCGGCTATATGCTTCTGGCCGAAGCTCAGAACAAGCAGTCGCTCGATCCTGCCGCCGACAAGGCGCTGCACGCCGCCAACGACGCGGCCAAGCAGGCGGGACAGCCCGAGGCGACATTCCGTCTCTTCAACGACGTGTTGACTCTCGACCCCGAGAACAAGACGGCCAACATGGAACTCGCGCAGGTTTATCTGCAGCGCAAACCACCCGATTACGATACCGCCGCCGACCTCGAAGAGCGGGCGGGCGCTCCCGACGAAGACGTCAAGAAGCTGCGCAACCTCGCGAAGCATCATAAGTAGGCGTCCGCGGCCCGGGGTGGCGCTGTCCGCGGATTGTCAGTGAAGCGTCGTGGCTATATCGCCCTTGAAGGTCCGATCGGCGTTGGCAAGACGACGCTCGCGCAGGTTATTGCGGGCGAGATCGGCGGGCGCCTGATTCTCGAAGACGCACAGAAAAATCCGTTTCTAACGCGCTTTTACGAAGATCCCGAGAAGTACGCTTTCCCGGTCCAACTGTATTTTCTCCTCACCCGCTACAATCAGCAGCGCGAGCTGGCGCAGCAGGATCTGTTCGCGCAGGCGACGGTGGCGGATTACCTCTTCGCCAAGGATCGCATCTTCGCCAATCTCAATCTCGCGCCCGACGAGCTTGTCTTGTACGAGCAGGTTTACAAGCTCCTCGACGCCAAGATGGCCAAACCCGATCTGGTCGTCTACATGCTGGCGCGGACCGACGTGCTTGCGGAGCGGCTGCGCCGTCGTAATCGCGATTTCGAGCGCGACATCAGCTACGAATATCTCGAGCGTCTCTCCAGCGCCTATCGCGATTTCTTTTTCTACTACGACGAAGCGCCGCTGTTGGTCGTCGACACGTCCAATATCGACTTCGTCGCCAATCCCGCCGATCTCG
>DASPQU010000127.1:0-3283 GCA_035624805.1 Binataceae bacterium (SeqCode)
TCTATCGACCAGCACCGGTTGGCGAGTGGGTTTCCAATCCAGACCGCAGTCAGGGACGCGACATTCTTTGTTTCCGATATTCTCTGCGAAGGTGAAAAATACCTGGCTGTGCCTTAGCTGCTCCAGCCGCCGGCTTGCCCCCTCATCGTCGACAGCCGCGAGGTCGGAGATGATTCCGGCCTGCGTGTAAATCGGATCGCTGTCGAGCAGCGCCGCCCGCGCCGGCGCCCGGTATTCGTCGCGCATCACGGAAGAGGCTGAGAGGTTAAGAAATAGATCTGCAGATCGGCAAAATGCTTCAGTCTGCTTCGGGTCAAGCCCGAAAGTTTCTCCCCGGGCGTCACGATAGAACCACCGCCCGGCAAGATCAGAGTCGAATCGCGCGATGTTGGCGGCGAAGCAAGCGGCGTTATCAGAACCGTCCTCTACGAAGGTTTGCTGTTTGGGGTCGTAACACCATCGTATCGGATCTTCGAGATAGATTACGTCGTGGCCCAGCAGCCGTAATCCCGCAGGATACTGAATGTAGTCCCAGAAGACCCCGCCGAATGGATAGGTGACTGCGAGACCGGTCACGACAATCCTAATCGAGGACAGCGGTTTACCCCGTACCACGGCGCGATTTTATAGTGCGGCGACGGCGAGAACTAGGCCGTTTTTGCCATTCGATGGAGGTCCGGTATCAACTTTTCGAGTGCGACGCGGCGCTGGCTGATTCGGGCCTCTTCCTCGTCGCCAAGCTCTCCGAGATAACATCCGCGATCTTCGAGCCATAACACCGCGCGATACGGGAAGCCGGGCCGAATCTCAGGATAGGCTCGCATCGCGATGATCCCTTCGATTGCGGCTTCGCTCACGGCCTCGTTTCGCTTGCCGTCGCTTTCGTAAACGAGCGCCAGGGCGGCGCGCAGCCTTGCTGTTCGTCGACGTTTGGCAACGCCTTCCATCCGGCGGATGACTTCCTCGGCGAGCGCGCGATCGGAGACGTCCTCGCCGTCACCCAGCCATCGATGCGATTTCACGCCCGGCGCACCTCCGAGCGCGTCGACTTCGAGGCCGCCGTCGTCAGCGAGAGTCGGGATTCCCGAGCGCTCGAAATAGAAGCGTGCTTTCAAAAGCGCATTCTCCGCGAAGGTCGCGCCGGTTTCGTTGGGCGACTGTGCGATCTGCACTTCCTTTAGAGAAACAATTTCCAGCGGATGGTCGCGCAGGAGGATGCGATATTCCGAAAGCTTGGCCGGATTGGTGGTCGCAATCAGAAGTCGCATCGATACCGATTAGCCGGGGCTCAGCCGCGCTCCTTGCGATCGGGCAGATACGTGAAGCTCAATCCGCTTCGCTCGTGATGTTCTTGCAAAGCGAGTTCGATCAGCTTGTCGATCAATTTCGGCAAAGCCACACCCGTCGCCTCCCACAATTTCGGATACATGCTGATCGCCGTGAAGCCGGGTATCGTATTAACCTCGTTTACCACGATTCGACCAAGGTCCGGAGTTGCCAGGAAGTCAACGCGCGCCATCCCTCGCAGCGACAGGGCGCGGAATGCGGACACCGCCATGGCGCGAATCCGATTGCTCTGCGCTTTCGTGAGACGCGCGGGAATCCGAATCTCCGCGCCTTCGGGATCGACATATTTCGATTCGTAACTGTAAAAGTCGTGTCCAGCGCCGACGAGGACCTCGCCGACTACCGATGCTTCAGGATAGTCGTTCCCGAGCACCGCACATTCCAGTTCCCGCCCCGAACAGGATTGCTCGATGAGGGCCTTTCGATCGTAGCGAAACGCGTCGCGAAGGGCCGCATCCAGTTCGGTGGCGCGACGCACCTTGTGAATGCCGATCGAAGAGCCGAGCGCGTTGGGCTTGACGAACACCGGATAGCCAAGCTTGTTCGCGATTTTGCGCGCCGTCGCGGGACGCTCGTCGTACTCGGCGCGCGTGATTGGACCGTAGTCGACGACGGCAACGCCGCTATCGCGCAGCAAACGCTTTTGCGTGTCCTTGTCCATCCCCAGTGCGGAGCCGAGCACGCCCGCGCCAACATAGGGAACACCCGCGAGTTCGAGCAGGCCCTGCACGGTCCCGTCCTCGCCGAACGTGCCGTGCAGAACAGGAAAGATCACGTCGAGAGGACCCGGTATCGAGCCGCGCGCTCCGCCCGCGCTCTCGATATCTGCGGATGGCGCCGGAACCAGGGCGCGGCTGTCGCGATGGGGCAGCAGCGTTACGGGATTATCTCCTCGGCTAAGCGCTCCCAGGCGTGGAGCCTCGACCGCGAGAACCTTGAGCGCGTCGTGCTCGAGATACCATCTTCCGTCTCGATCGATTCCGATCGGCACGACTTCGTACCGCGCGGGGTCCATCGCGGACATCACGGTCAAAGCCGAACGCAGTGAAATTTCGTGCTCGCCGGAACGCCCGCCGAACAGGACGCCAACTCGAAGTCGTTTATGTTTCGCCATCGCTATGCCGCGCGCGGTACGTTAATCGGTCGCGCGGCGACGATTGTGTCACGACTCAGGGCGGTGTTCGAGACACCGCCGTAACACAGGCCGGTTGACATCCGATCAGATTCGATAATTGGGCGATTCCTTGGTGATGAAAACGTCGTGCACGTGGCTTTCGCGGAAACCGGCTTCGGTCACGCGGATAAACTTCGCGCGACGGCGCAGCTCGCCGAGATTGATTGCGCCTACGTATCCCATGCCGGCCTGCAATCCTCCGATCAATTGCTCGACATTCGACGCGAGCGATCCACGATGGGGCACGCGGCCTTCGATTCCTTCGGGCACGACCTTTCCGTCCGGCAGATCGTGCTGCGCGTACCGATCGCGCACGCGCTCCGTCATCGCGCCCATCGATCCCATCCCGCGGTACACCTTGTATGTGCGGCCCTGGTACAGAATCGTCTCGCCGGGGCTTTCCTCGGTACCCGCAAAGAGCGATCCGATCATCACCGTCGATGCGCCCCCGGCGAGCGCCTTCACGATATCGCCGGAGAACCGGATCCCGCCGTCCGCAATCACCGGGATGTTTCGCGGCTCGGCGATCGCGACGCAATCCATGATCGCAGTCATCTGCGGCACGCCGACTCCGGACACGATTCGCGTCGTGCAGATCGAGCCGGGGCCGATACCGACTCGAAGCGCGTCGGCGCCCGCGTCGATTAGCGCCTTCGCGCCTTCGCTGGTGGCGACGTTGCCGGCGATCACCTCGATCTCCGGCGCTTCGCGCCGGGTTGCACGCAGGGCCTCGATCACGTTGCGCGTATGGCCGTGGGCGGT
>DASPQU010000128.1:0-3664 GCA_035624805.1 Binataceae bacterium (SeqCode)
TCGATTTCCCCGACGCGCCGTGGGAGTTCCAGCTGGACATGGCGCGCCAGGTGTGGGACGAATCGCGGCATACCGAGATTTTCGAACGATTGCTGAACTACATGGGCGCGGCTGCCGGAGACTACACCGAAACGGAAATCCTGTGGCGATGCGCTCAGGCTGACGATCCTGCGTGCCGCGTCGCAGGCATAAATCGCGGGCTCGAAGGCCTCGCCTGTGACGTGTTCGAGCAATTGATCAATATCGCGCAGCGCAATGGCGATGAGGTAATCGAACGCGCGGTCGATTACGTCCTGGCCGACGAAATCACACACGTCCGGATGGGATCGAAGTGGATGCGAAAATTCTGCGAAGGCGATCCCGAACGGCTCGAGCGCGCGATCGCTTTTCAGGAGGGTATCGACGAGGTCTTCAATTTCCGCGGCGGACGCCGCGCGCAGCAGGATCTCAAGGTCGATGACGGCGCGTTCCTGACGATCGCACGCGAAGCGCGATTGCTGGCAGGCTTCACCGAAGAAGAGATCGATCGCCTCGTATCCTCGACGCGCAAGAGCGCCGCGTACTGAAAATCCCGCAAGAATCGGTCTGATCGATTCCCTCCCGAGCGCCACTGGCGCCGGCCGACGGATAACACATTCTTATCCAGCAGCGTTTGCAAAAACTTTTCTGCTAATATAAAAAGGCGATAATAGGAGTACAGACCCTGCCGGGCGGATGGTCGCTGGGGCGCGTAGATTCGCTCGTCAGGTTCGGTTCCGGTCTTGCATCGGGGAGATTAGGTAAGTGGCTGCTATTTCAAGCAAATTGAATTCTTCTAATGAGAGCAACGTGACGAAAAGCCGTGCTTTGAAGGACTGGGTCAGCGAGTGCGCTCAACTTTGCGCCCCTGACAGTATCGTATGGTGCGACGGTTCCGACGCCGAAAATGAGCGCCTTACGCGCGAGGCGGTGGCGCAGAAAATTCTGCTTCCGTTGAATCGCGATAAACGCCCGAACTGCTATCTCCATCGCTCGAACCCCAACGACGTCGCCCGCACCGAGCATCTGACCTTCGTGTGCCCTCCGAACAAGGCTGATGCGGGCCCGACCAACAACTGGAGCGATCCCAGTGAGATGTACACGAAGCTTCGCGCCCTGCTTAAGGGCTCGATGCGCGGGCGCACGATGTACGTCGTTCCCTACATCATGGGTCCCGTCGGATCGCACTTCGCCAAGGTTGGGGTTGAGGTGACCGACAGCATCTACGTCGCGCTCAACATGCGAATCATGACGCGGATGGGACGTGTGGCTCTCGACATGCTCGGCGAGTCCGATCATTTCAACAAAGGCCTCCATTGCACGCTCGACGTGAATCCCGATCGGCGCTATATCGCGCATTTCCCGCAGGACAACACGATCTGGTCGATCGGCAGCGGCTACGGCGGCAACGCCCTGCTCAGCAAGAAGTGTTTCGCGCTCAGAATCGCGAGCTGTCTGGGACGCGACGAGGGATGGCTGGCGGAGCATATGCTCATTCTCGGAATCCAAAGTCCGCAGGGCGAGACGACCTATGTCGCCGCTGCGTTTCCCAGCGCGTGCGGGAAGACCAATCTCGCGATGCTGACGCCGCCGCCCGCGCTTGCGGAAAAGGGATGGCGTGTCTTCACGCTCGGCGACGATATCGCGTGGCTGCGCGTCGGCGCGGACGGTCGCCTGTGGGCGATCAATCCGGAGAACGGATACTTCGGGGTCGCGCCCGGCACCAGCATGAAATCGAATCTAAACGCGATGAAGATGCTCGATCGCGATTCGATCTTCACCAACGTCGCGCTGACGCCTGACGGCGACATCTGGTGGGAGGGGATGGATGTCGACCCTCCTGCGGGCTTGATCGATTGGCAGGGCAAGCCGTGGGATACCAAGTCCGGCGCGAAGGCCGCGCATCCGAACAGCCGGTTCACCACGCCGATGAGGAACAATCCCGTTCTTTCGCCCAAGGCGAACGATCCCAACGGCGTGCCGATTTCGGCGATCATCTTCGGCGGACGCCGCGCGACCACGATGCCGCTCGTTATTGAATCCTCAGACTGGATTCACGGCGTGTTCATGGGCGCGACCATGGGTTCGGAGACGACGGCAGCCGCAACCGGCGCAGTCGGCGTGGTGCGGCGCGATCCGATGGCGATGCTGCCGTTCTGCGGCTACAACATGGGCGACTATTGGGCGCACTGGCTGCGGATGCGCGACCAGATCACGAATCCGCCGAAGATCTTCATGGTAAACTGGTTCCGCAAGGACAAGAGCGGAAAGTTCCTGTGGCCCGGATATGGCGAGAATATGCGCGTGCTCAAGTGGATGCTCGACCGTATCCACGGCCGCGCCGATGCGCGTCAGACTCCGGTCGGCGCAGTCCCCGAAGCCGCCGATCTGGATTTGACCGGATTGCACGTGTCGCCCGATGATCTCCGTCAGGTGCTGGCGGTGAATCGCGAAGAATGGCGGGCCGAGATGAAATCTTCGGCTGAGTTCTTCGACGGAATCGGTCCGACGGTTCCGACCGAGCTCCGCCGCCGTCATGCGGAGCTTCTCGCCGCGCTCGACGGTGAAGAGGCTCGCGCCGCCGGCCGCTAAAGGCACTCAAGACAAACCGCGCACGGTTACAACTGATCCCTCTCCCGTTCTTTGACGGGAGAGGTTAGGTGAGGGCTAACCATTTGTCATCGCAGCACCCTCGCCCGCGCGTCACCGGAGCGCGCGAAAATCGTCGAGAAAAGCGGGCGAGGAACAACCCTGGGGAACCCCCGCACAAGCAAGGAGCGCTTCGCGGACAAAGAACCGGTACCGGCTTCGCTTGCGCGAAGCTGTCCGAGATCCCTCGACTTCGTTCGCGTTGCTCACTTCGCTCGGGATCACAAACAAGAGAATTCGTGCGCCACGCAGACTTATTCGGAGGTTCCCTAGTCGAGGTGCTTGCGCAGGAACGTCGGGATATCGAGTTTGTCGCCGTCGTCGTCGGGCAAACGCCCGGGCTCAAGCTTCTCGTCGATTATTGCGCCCTCGCCTTTGCGCCTGAATGCGGGAATCTCCAGCGAGCTTTCGTCCACGATCATCCCCATCCTGCGTACTGGTTTGCCCGCGGGAAAAGTTCGCGGCTGAGGCGTTGAAGGCGCGGCGACGGGTTGCGGTTGCACGATCGGCGGCGTCGGACGCGCTTCCATCGGATCCGCCGGGCGCGTCACTGCCGCCTGAATCGGCGTCGTAATCGCGGTTCCCGAGGGCGAGTATTTTTCGGACAGCCCGCCGTTGATACGATCGAAGTCGCCGAAGCCGGTCGCGATTACGGTCACGCGAATTTCGTCGGTCATGCGATCGTCGATAACCGCGCCCAAGATGATGTTGGCGTCCTCGTGCGCTTCCTCGTGAATCAGGCTCGCCGCTTCGTTCACTTCAAACAGCGACATGTCGCAGCCGCCGGTGAAATTGATAAGCAGTCCACGCGCACCCTTGATCGACACGTCTTCGAGCAGCGGACTTGAGATTGCGCGCTGCGCCGCCTCGACCGCGCGATTTTCGCCGGCCGCGCTGGCCGCTCCCATCATCGCCATTCCCATCTCGGCCATGATCGAGCGAACGTCGGCGAAGTCCAGATTGATCAGTCCGTGCACCGTGACCAGTTCGGATATTC
>DASPQU010000129.1:0-2888 GCA_035624805.1 Binataceae bacterium (SeqCode)
AGAATCGAGATCGGGCCGCGCGATGTAGCTTCGGGCGAGGTCGTACTCGCGCGCCGTGATCGCAGCGGTCCCGAGGCGAAATCAAAGGCGCCGCTCGGGGAGGTCGCCTCGCGAATCAGCGCAATGCTGGGAGAGGTGCAAAAAGGTCTTTTCGAGCAGGCGCGCGCGATGCGCGATCAGAATACGCGTCGGTTTGACGACTACGCCGAGTTTCGCAAGCAGATGGAGGGCGAAGGCGGAGGAGGTTTCGCCGACCTCGCGTGGTGCGGAAATCCTGAATGCGAAACGAAGATCCGCGAGGAGACCAAGGCGACCTGCCGCGCGATTCCGCTCAACCAGCAGGGCGCGGACGGCAAGTGCATAGTGTGCGCCTCGCCGTCGCACGAGCGCGCCTTTTTCGCAAAGGCCTACTGATCTTGTTCCTTGATTGCCGGGCCAACAATACCTGATCAGCTTACGGTGTCTCTCTTTTTCATTTGCACTGTAATTCTGATCGGGCATGCGGCGCTGCGTTCTTTTTCCGGAATCGAAGTAAACTCGATAGGAAAGTCCGTCGTGTTTTCGATGCAGGCGACCAAGATGTCTTCGGCCAGCGTCAACATATTATCCATAGCTATTCGAAGGTCTCCGAGGACATCAGTAGGTGGCTGCTGGTCTCTAGCCCACGAAGGCGGAGCCATCCGACCATCAGGCATTTGTTGGAAGTTATCAATCTTTAGCACACCAGATTTTCCGCGGGGATGCTCTACTGCATTTCTCTTGCATATGAGTTCGCGTATCCAAGGCTCCTCTTCTTGCAACATTTTTGTGAAACGGTCCTTGGGTCCAAAGCGCTCGCTAGCCCATTCGGTCACCTTTCTTCGCCCTTTGCCCATATTCGAACAAAAGTCGCTAGCTTCATCGAATTTCGTGCCAAAGAACACATTGAAGACGCCGAGCAAATCTCTCAGATAGTTCTTCGACTCATACAAGAAGGTTTCAGCCTCCTGCTCTAGACCGATCAAATGCGGACGGACATTTGCGCCAGCGAAACCTAGACTGGAGCTCAACGCGTCCTTTGCCGCCGTCTCAAGGCGGACGTTACACTCGTGGCATTTCAGTAGGCGGTTCTTCAAAGAGTCATAGATCTGGATTGCGCGCTTCTGCTTTTCGACCGGCAAACAAGCCCAGCGAATGAGCTCGAGGCTCTGAAGCCGCAGCCGGGCAACAACAGGGTGAGACGTTCCGTAATTGGAGACTCGCCGTATACCGATGTTCTTCATCGGTCTGCGACGTGAGGGACGTTAAGAGTAGCTGAAAATATCTTCATAAGCTTCGACTGGCTACTTCGTCAGTGCGTCAAATCTCTCATTCACTCGAACCGATAGCTCAAGTGCATCGCGTCGCGGACTTCTTCCATTGTGGCCTGGGCGAGCGCACGTCCCTTGCGCGTCCCTTCCATCACGATCTCGCGCACGCGCGCTCGATTCGACCCGAGCGCCACACGACGTTCGCGAATCGGCGCAAGGAAATTCTCGAGCGCGCGATACAGGCGCTCTTTCACTTCGACATCGCCGACGGTCCCCTTGCGATAGCGATCTTTCAGATCTTCGACCTCCGCCTTATCGGGGTTGAAGGCGTCGTGATAGGTGAAAACCGGATTTCCTTCGACGTGACCGGGATCAGTCGGATGAATCCGCGTCGGATCGGTGAACATCGACATTACGCGCTTGCGCACCGCGTCCGCCGTATCGCTCAAATAGATGCAGTTGCCAAGCGATTTTGACATCTTCGCGCCGCCGTCCGTACCGGGCAGCCGCGCCATCTCACCAAGCATCGCGCGCGGTTCGATCAAAACCTTGCGATAGAGCCGGTTGAAGCGCCGCGCGATCTCGCGCGCCTGCTCGATCATCGGAAGCTGATCCTCGCCGACCGGCACGAGATCGGCCTTGAAAATAGTGATATCGGCCGCCTGCGAAATCGGATACGACCAGAATCCCACCGGAACGCCCTTCACGAAATTGCGTTGTTTGATTTCCTCCTTCACGGTCGGATTGCGCTCAAGCGTCGCGACCGTAACCAAGTTCATAAAATAGATGGTCAGCTCGGTGAGCTCCGGGACCATCGATTGCACGACGATTTTCGACTTTTCCGGATCGATTCCGACCGCGAGGTAGTCGAGCGCGACCTCCATGATGTTGGCTTCGAGTTTTTCGGGATGCTCGAAGTTGTCGGTAAGCGCCTGAACGTCGGCAACAAGGATGTACGTGTCGTAGTCGTGCTGAAGACGGACGCGGTTCTTGAGCGAGCCGACGTAGTGCCCGAGATGTAAAGGTCCGGTCGGGCGATCTCCGGTAAGGATTCGTTTCTGCATCGGAAGTTTTCTAAAGCAGCGATTTCAACTTTGCCAGATCGGCGGCGATATCTTTCATGTCGGGGCCGGGATCGGTCTCCAGACACATCGGAATTCCGAAGAAGCGTTTGTCGTGAATGATACGACGAAAGGTCTCGACGCCAAGATGACCCTTGCCGATATGCTCATGGCGATCGACGCGCGATCCGAGCGGTTTGAGTGAATCGTTGAGATGGAAAGCGGCGATGTTCTTGACGCCGAGATGCTTGTCGAATTCCGCGAAGGTGCGCTCGTATCCTTCCGCGGTCGAAATGTCGTAGCCCGCGGCGAACGCGTGCTCGGTGTCGAAGCATATGCGGATGCGATCGTTTTGCTTCACCGCATCGACGATTCGCGCCATCTGCTCGAACGTGCATCCGAGGTTGCTGCCCTGCCCCGCGGTGATTTCCAGCACGAGTTTCGTTTTGAAGCCTTTGCAGGCGTGATGCGCTTCATCGATAGATTTCGCAATCCGCATGATTCCCGCGTCCTCGCCGGCGCCAACGTGGGAACCCGG
>DASPQU010000130.1:0-5159 GCA_035624805.1 Binataceae bacterium (SeqCode)
GTTCGCGCCGCAAGATGGGGCGCCCAAGCGTAGTTCGGGTCGCCCCCGGGCCGAGTCGCCCGCGCTATCAAACCTTGCTGCAATGCCTGTAAACGACTACCAAACAGGGCATGAGATTCGATGGCAAAGCAGGATTGGTAACGGGCGCGGGATCGGGTATCGGACGCGCCACCGCATTGGAATTCGCCCGCAGAGGAGCCGCTGTCGCGGTGGTCGACGTCAACGGCGCCAACGCCCAGAGCGTCGCGAAAGAAATCGCCGCGCTTGGCGGGCGCGCGATTTCGATCCCGGCTGACATAACGATAGCGGCTGATATCGACGGGATGCTCGACGCCGCGCAACGCGCGTTCGGTCGCCTCGATTTTCTGCACAACAACGCCTTCGGGATGCCCGCTTCGTTCGCGGAAAAACGCGTCACCTCGCGCGCCTCGGGGATTCTCGACGAGGTGTGGGACTACACGATCGATCTGGCCTTAAGCGCCGTGTTCCGCACCATCCGGCGAGTCCTGCCGATCATGAAGGCGCAGGGCGGCGGCGCGATCGTCAACACCGCATCGATCTCCGGCCAGTTCGGAGATATCGGACTCGCTCCATACAACGCCGCCAAAGGCGGCCTCATCAACCTGACGCGCACGGTTGCGATCGAATACGCGCAGTTCAATATCCGCTGCAATTGCGTATGTCCCGGAGCGATCGAAACTCCCGGGCTCGCTCCGGTGCTTGAGTTGCCCGGCACGCGCGATGCGTTCAACCGCGCCATCCCAATCGGGCGACTGGGACGTCCCGAGGAGATCGCGAATGTCGTTGTGTTCCTCGCTTCCGACCTGGCGTCGTTCGTAACCGGCGCCGCGTTCGTGGCGGACGGCGGGCAGACTGCAAAAACCGGTAGCCCGTCGTTCATCGCTGAATGATGCGGATCCGTATCGACTCAAGCGGGAGAAGCCGATGTACACGGAAATCAAATACGAAACGCAGGGCGACGTGGGCGTAATCGCCATCAATCGTCCCGAGGCGCGCAACGCGCTGACCTTCACGACCTACCAGGAGCTCGAGGATGCCGTGCGCAAGACGAGCGCGCGATGCCTCGTCATCACGGGCGCCGACCCCGCCTTCTGCTCCGGCGATGACGTGCGCCGCGTCATGGTCGCGGTCGGCGAGCGCGCGGCGTCAGCCACCGCACCGGCCGTCGAGCCTCGTCTGACGCCGGCGGCAGACGCGATCCTCAATACGGACGTCCCTGTCATCGCAGCCGTCAACGGACCCGCCGTTGGATGGGGAATGGAACTGTCGCTGATGGCGGATTTGCGCGTCGCATCCGAGAAGGCGCGCTTCGGCGAGTTGTTCGTCAAGCGCGGGCTATGCTGTGACGTTCCCGGAATCGGACGCCTGTGTCAGCTCGTCGGCCGCGAGAAGGCGGCAGAGTTGTTGTTTACGGGCGATATCATCGATGCGCCGGAGGCGCTGCGTATCGGGCTCGCATCGCGGATGGTCGCGCATGCCGATCTGATGCCGACCGCGATTGCGCTTGCGACGAAGATCGCGTCGAATCCGCCGCTCGCCGTCCAGCGCCTCAAGCAGGGACTGCGTCGCGCGCTCGATCCCGATTGGCGCGAGCTCGGCAAATGGGTTTCGTCAAGCCTCTCCGAGCTGTTCAAGACCGAGGATCACAAAGAAGGCGTGCGGTCGTTTCTGGAGAAGCGCGAACCCAAGTTCGTAGGACGATAAAAAAGGAGCCGCTTTGTGAGCGGCTCTTTTCCAGATCGGCGATTCGGCTCGACGGGTTTCTATCTCGCTTCGTGAGGTCCGCCCCAGCCCGGGCCATCGTGGTCGGTGTCGCATCCGTTGCTCCACTGGGAGAGCGAGACCGCAAGGGACGAATCCACGCGATATAGATACGGCGGCATGCTCGCCTCCGGAGTATAGCCGATGCCACATATCGAATTGCCGACGACTGTATCTTTTGAATCCTGGACGGTGACGCCCGCCTGGTAAGGATAAAAGGGGGCAGCGGTTGCCGTCAGCGGTCCTCCGGTTGTGTTGAAGATGCCGTTGTTGCGGATCGCATTATAGGCGACAACATTCTTGCCTGGTGCGGAAGTATCAGGATTGATTCCGTCGGCAGCCAGGTTGGCGAGCCATACTCCCACATCATTGCCAGACAGATCGTTGTTCTCCACGAGGGTCTTGGTCTGGAGGGGATGGCCGAAATACGCGCCACCGATCAGAAGAATTCCGGCAGACGACGCGTTGTTTGCGCCCGTATAGGACATCCCAAAAACGCGATTGTTAGCAACTGTGCTGTTCGATCCGTAAGCGATCTCGATCCCGTTCTGCGCGATATAGCTGACCGGGCCTTGTCCGATGACCGTATTGCCGACCACATTGGAATCCGACGCCTTAATCGTTATGCCGTTCTTCTGATAGTCCCAGATGGTGTTGTTGGTCACATCGCCGGACGCCCGCGTTCCGAGCCCGTAAACATAAATCGCAAGCCCGTACTGCACGCCGCTCAGCGGATTATCGCCGATTTGATAGACCGCGTTGCTGTCGATTGCGACCTTCGCGCCGTTGTTAACGATTCCCGCTTTTATCGCTCCGAAAATCGTCGCGTTCTTTACTGATCCTTTTTCGCCGGGAGAAAAGTACACCGCGATATCGCACCCTGTGGCGTTCACGGTACCGGTGACCGGACTGCTTGGATTGATGACCGCTGCGTTGAGGCTCGTTATCCCGTCGATCGCGAACGTCGCCTCAGGAATCGGTGAGCAGGTCAAACCCGCATGGGCCGCTCCAGCGACGAGCAGCAGAACAGCTAGCATACCGACCGATGATACAACCGGTCTTGGCTTCATAATTGACTCTCCAATAGGTTTACGTGCGCAAAGTCAACTTAGAAGCTACTGCAAGTGACAAATCGACGCAATCGCCATCAACTGATTGTTCCGCCGTACTTACGCGGCTGCCACCACGGGAAGTATGCGGGCATCCCGGTGGATACCTTGTCGGCGAATTTCGCCGGGCGCTTTTCCAGGAACGACGCCACGCCCTCTTTCGCATCCGCCGACGACCCGCGCGCGAAGATGCCCCAGCTGTCGACCTTGTGCGCCTCCATCGGATGGTCTGCGCCGAGCATCTTCCACATCATCTGGCGGATGAGCGCTACCGAGATCGCCGACGTGTTATCTGCTATCTCGCGCGCGAGCGCGCGCGCCGCCGGCATCAGCTCGTCGCGCTTGTAGAGCTTTTTCACCAGCCGGCCCTCCAGCGCTTCCTGCGCAGAGAAAACCCGCCCCGAGTACGCCCACTCGAGCGCCTGAGAGATTCCGACGACTCTCGGTAGAAACCACGTCGAACACGCCTCGGGCACAAGACCGCGCCGCGCAAAGACGAATCCGAAGCGCGCGTCATCCGCGGCAAGGCGAATATCCATCGCGCATTGCATCGTCACGCCGACGCCTACTGCAGGGCCATTGACGGCGGCGATCACAGGTTTCAGGCACTCGAAGATGCGAAGAGTCAGCAGTCCGCCGCCGTCGCGCACCGATTCATGTCCCCAATCGACGGATCCGTCGGGACGAAGCGCATCTTTGCGGGTCGGACGATCCGGACGGTCAACGTCGAAGGTTCGCGGCCCTCCCGATAGATCCGCGCCGGCGCAGAACGCTCGCCCCGCCCCGGTCACGATAATCGCACGGATGTTGTCGTCGGCGTCGGCCTTGTCGAACGCGTCGACCATCTCCTGCATCATCTCGTGCGTGAAGGCGTTGAGCTTCTCGGGCCGGTTCAATGTGATGGTCAGGATATTCTCGCTGACCTGATAGATAATGAACTTGTAATCCATCCAGTTCTCCTGAAGCGAAAAACGCAGGCTACTTTTGCACGGAGCGCGGTTTGAGATCGAACGCTTTTGCGAGCAACTCGTACGAATGGCGGCGCGCCTCATGGCTGTGCACGACAGTCACGACCATGATTTCGTCGACGCCGAGCACGCTCGCCATATCGACGAGCTGATCGTGCACGGTCTCGACGGCACCGACGAAGACGCGCGGCCATTCGCTCGGCTGGGCTTGAGGCTCCTCGGGATTCTTCGCGAGCTCGGCGAGAGCTTCTTCGGGCGTGGGGAGGGCAGTGCGGCTCTGTCCGCTTCGCAGGCGGCGGATGAAAACGCGCGCGCTTGACGCGAGCCTCCGCGCTTCCTCATCGGTGTCAGCGCATATCGCTCCGACGGCGAGGATCATCCGCGGAGCGTCGAGATGCTCGGATTTTTTAAAATTCGCGCGGTAGTATTCGAGTGCGCTGCGCGTCGGCATTGGATCGATGAAATGGGCGAACGCATACGGCAGTCCGAGTTGCGCCGCCGCCGACGCGCTCCACATGCTCGATCCGAGCAGCCATACCTCGGGACCGCCGGGCATCGCGGGCGACACGTCGATTTGCCTGAAGGGATGGTCGGGACGGAAGGTGCCGTCCAGAAACGCGAGCAGTTCCATCAATTGCTGCGGAAAGTCGTCCGGATACGGCTTCCCGTCGCGCTCGCGGCGCAGCGCGTAGGTATCAAGCGGAGTGCCACCGGGCGCGCGTCCGACGCCGAGATCGATTCGTCCCGGAGACAGCGCGTGCAGGACGCGAAAACTCTCCGCCACCTTCATCGGACTGTAATGGGGCAGCATCACGCCGCCCGATCCGACTCGGATTTCCGAGGTCTCGGCGGCGACGCGCGCGATCATGATCTCGGGAGCGGGACTGGCGAAGGCCGCGGTAGCGTGATGCTCCGCGATCCAGTAACGCTCGTATCCGAGGCGTTCGGCGAGTTGCGCGAGATCGATCGTATTGCGCAGCGCGTCAGCAGGCGTGAATCCCACCGGCACGGGAGATTGATCAACGACAGATAGTTTCAAGCGTGGATTCCTCTCGGCTGTGGAATGTTACGCAAAAGCGTCCGCGAAGGAACCACCGGCCATCGTTCACTTTTGTCGTGCCGACTGGTTTCGCGTCAGCAAAACATTTCCGGTCATGCTGAGCAGAGCGCGCGCGCTACGCGCGGAGAGCGAAGAGCAGGCTGAGAACGCCGTATCGGCCCGAAACGAAGTCGTTTTGCAGATCCTCTCCCGGATCAGGGAGAGGTCGGAGCAATTTGTTGCTCCGGGTGAGCAACTGTG
>DASPQU010000131.1:0-3796 GCA_035624805.1 Binataceae bacterium (SeqCode)
CACGCCGCCCACGTCTTCGCTGCCGTGATCTGGCTTGGCTTCGTAGTAGTCGGCGCAAACCGCTATCGTTATACGGGTCGCCATCTCCGCAGCGTCGAACTGTGCGCGATGTACTGGTACTTCGTTTGCGCCATCTGGCCGGTTCTGTTTGTACTGGTCTACCTGGTCTAATCCGCTTCGAGATATCGCGCCGATGTTCGCCTACGAATCGCTCCCCGGACTCAATGCCGCGCTGAACTCGATCGCAGCGGTCCTGCTCGCGGCAGGCTTCGTCTTCATCAAGCAAAAGCGCGTCGATGCGCATCGCGCGTGCATGATCGCGGCGATCGTGGTATCGGCGGCGTTCCTGACCTCGTATGCGATTTTCCATTACCACGTCGGCGATGTGCGATTTTCGGGTCAGGGATGGATTCGCCCCGTGTACTTTTCGATTCTCATCCCGCACGTGATTTTGGCCGGCGTGATTGCCCCCCTGGCGCTGATAACGATCTATTTCGCACTGCGCGAGCGCTTTCCGTCCCATCGCAGGATCGCGCGATGGACATGGCCGCTGTGGATGTTCGTCTCGGTCTCGGGCGTTGTCGTTTACGTGATGCTCTACAAGCTCTACGTGCCGATTTACCCGTAGCTACCCTCCCCCTGAGCAAGGAGAGAGTTCAGAGTTCTGTATGCCCTCGCCCGTTCTGTATGCCCTCGCCCTGACAGGGAGAGGGCGCTGCGCAGCAGCGGGTGAGGGTCGGCTGCCGGCGCGTCGCGAATAGCGACGCGCGATTCAAATGATCTCGCAACCGGCGTCTATCCCCTTCTGATCGCGCGGCCGGGGCGGGCGTGCGTATGCGCGCCGCCTCGCACGACTGCCGTTCCATTCACGAATACGTCGCGGATTCCGTCCGGATAGCGGCGCGGCTCGGCGTAGCTGCCCGTATCGATTATCTTCGCCGGATCGAACACGACGAGATCGGCGAAAGCGCCTTCGCGAATCACGCTGCGATCCTTGAGGTGGAACTTCGCCGCAGACATCCCGGTCATCCGATACACCGCTTCCTCGAGCGGCATCAATTTCAAATCGCGCGCGTAGCGGCCAAGCACGCGTGGAAAAGTCCCGTAGAGGCGCGGATGCGGTTTGCCGGCGCTCGGGATTCCGTCCGATCCGATCATCGTCGTCGGATGGCGCATCACGGCGCGCACGTCGTCCTCGCTCATCATTTCGAGGATGACAGTAGCGCCGGGATCGTCGCCTAGAATTTTCTTCGCTATTTCCATCGGCGTGAGACGCGCCTCGTTGCACAGCTCCTTGATCGTGCGCGCCTCATATTCGGGATGCTTCGCGACCGACGCCAGCCGCACCGATTCCGGCGGCAAGTGCCTGAACGTGCCTTTTGAACTCGGGTCGAAAGCGCCGTTCTGCATCACGGCGGAAAGACCGGTGCTGCCGGACGTGTAGGGATACTGATCGGCGGTGACGTCGACGCCGCGAGCGCGAGCTTTTTCGATCAGCTCAAGCGACTGTTTCACCTTGCCCCAGTTGCGCTCGTCTGACGCCTTGTGATGCGAAATCTGGACGGCGACACCCGCCTCTTCTCCGATGCGAATCGTTTCGCTGACGGCTTCAAGCAAGTATTCGCCCTCGTCGCGCATATGGCTGGCGTAGATCGCGCCGCTGCCGCGCATCTGCTGCGCAAGCTCGATTATTTCCTCGGTCTTCGCGTAGCGCCCGGGTTCGTAGATGAGCCCGGTCGAAAGCCCTACAGCTCCCGCCTCGACCGCCTCGCTCGTCCATTTGCACATCGAGGACAGTTCACGCGCGTCGGGCTCGCGATTCGCCGTTCCCATCGCCGCCAGACGCATCGTGCCGTGACCGGCAAGCACTGCGACGTTGAGGCTGGGCGGTTCGCGATCGATCGCGTCGAGATAGCCGCGGTAATCGGTCCATTCGGGGACTTTCGCCTTGGGATGGAGGAACGCGAACATCGCGGTAGCTGCCGGATTCGGCGCCGCGCCCAGGCCGCAGTTGCCGACCACGTCGGTCGTGACGCCCTGCATGGTCTTGAAATCCATCTCGGGCGCGGTGAAGACGGCCCAATCGTCGTGCGTGTGGACGTCGATAAAGCCGGGCGCGACGGCGAGGCCGCGCGCGTCGACTTCAACGCCGCCGTTTCCCCGAACGACTCCGACCGCGACGATCCGATCGCCGCGCACGGCCACGTCGGCGGATCGCGACGGCGCCCCGGTTCCGTCGATAACCGATCCGTTGCGAATCACAAGATCGAATTGCGCGGGCATGGATAGGTCCTCCTCTGCGTGCAGAACCTCTCCCGGATCAGGGAGAGGTCGGAGCATTCATTCTGCTCCGGGTGAGGGTCCTCATCCAGCGCGGTAAGGTCAACACCCTCACCTGCCGCTTCGCGGCTTCCTCTCCCTGGTCAGGGAGAGGAGTCAAAACACCACGCTTGCGGCCTGAATGGCGAAGAATGCAGAAACCTACTTCTCGATTCGCAACCGGAACGCGCCGTCGCCCAGCGGTTCGTTCGAGAGCATCGAATGGCCTTCGGCCTCGGCGGCGCGCGGAATGTCGCGGGCGCCGCGCGGATCGTCGAGGACGAGTTCGAGAATCTCACCGCGCTCCATCGTTTCGAGGCGGATCTTCGCGTGCGCCCAGTTGAGCGGGCACTTGATGCCCTTGAGATCGAGTCGAACGACGCGCGCACCGCGGGTTTCCATACCTCGTTTCTATCACGCGCGCGCAGTCGAAAAAGTATCGCGCCGAAGGTGGAAGAATTATCAATCAGGACAGGCAGGGACGCCTGTCCCACCAGCGAAAGCATGTAAGGATGCTGTCATGACAGGCGGGACGGGAGTAGCGCCTTATCCCACCAGTGAGACCCTTCAGGAACTGAGATTCTTGTTCTTCGCTTCGGCCCATCCCTGCTTGAGCGGCGCGACATGATGGAACGACAGCACGCGCTCGGCGAATAGCCATCTCCCGCCGACGCGACGATACTTGTCGTCGTACCATCCTGCGGCGATCACGCTGGCGCCGCCGCGATCGAATCGCGCGTCGATCATGCACGTGCCATGTGCGGAGTCGCCTCCGAGAACGATGATGTGATTGTGGATGAACGGCACGGCCATCTCAGGCTTGTTGACGGACGCGCGATAGAACTCGAGCAGCGCCTTGCCGCCGCGGACCGCTTTGAAATGCCCGTCGCGAACGTCGAGCACACCGTCCTCGGTGAACAGGCGCGCGACCGCCTCGCCCTCGCCGTGCGCGACATGCCAGCAATAGCGCGCCGTGAGTTCCTTGATCGCGTCGCGATCCTCGAGATCCCGGATTCGCTGTTCCAGCGATTTGCTCATCTCGTTCCTCCTTGCGGGACGCCCTGCGCAATTCCCCGACGGAGCTCAGGGCTGAACAGTAGAGCGTCGATCCCGGTCGGCGCTGTGCTGATTGAAAAGCGATCTTGGCCGGCTACAGCGCGGTGTAGCCACCGTCGACGACAAATGTCGCGCCGGTTACGAAAGTCGATTCGTCGGACGCAAGATAGAGCGCGCAGTTCGCGATGTCCTCAGGAGTTCCCAGCCTGCGAATCGGCGAGGTCATGAAAGTTTGCCCCGCGGCGCGCAGCGGTTCGACCACCGGCGCGATCATCGGAGTATCGATGGCGCCGGGACAAATCGTGTTGACTCGTACATTCTTCGGTCCGAACTCGACTGCAAGCGCTCGCGCGAGCGCGACCATCCCGCCTTTCGAGGCCGTGTACGCGTGCGCGGATTCCGAACCGATCAGAGCAGCAAT
>DASPQU010000132.1:0-5587 GCA_035624805.1 Binataceae bacterium (SeqCode)
TGCTCATGTGGCTCCTCCTTGAGCCCGCGTTTGCGCCTGACACGCGAGTACTTTCGTTGGATCCAGAGGAAAACCGCCGCACCTGCGCGGCAGACACATCCCCCCGGATTCGGAAGAGCCTAAAGAACTCGCGTTGCGAAAGTTTGAATGGGGAATGGCCGCGTGTTGAATATCGGCGGCGATGAATTGTTAGGAAGCTTCGCGATCGACGCTTGACCGCGCGACGCGAAATTCAAGCTCAACACCGAAACATTTGGCGAACATGTCGGATTTTCTGCGTGCCGCCCAAAGCTCCAGCTCGGCGTCGCGGCCTGCAGTATCCAGGCGCAAATCGATTCTGTCGGCGTCGCGCACGGCGCGAATACCTTCGACAATTCCGTGATGGCTGCGATCGAGTCCGTCGGCGACCCTGAGAATGGCGATCAGCTTGATCGCGAGCTCGGCCGTTTCCAGCGGCATCTCGGCGAGGCCTTCATTCGATACCTTGGGCGGCGCGCCCTTGTGGTAGCCCGCGACGCTCGCGATGAGTTGCAGCTCGTCAGGTGTGAAGCCGCGCAATTCGCCGTTCATGATCAGGTAATGCGAATGGCGATGATGCTTCGTATGGCTCACGTATAAACCGACGTCATGGAGCAGAGCTGCGTATTCAAGAAGTTCCCGCTGCGACGGCCCGAGTTCGTGCACCTGGCGCGTCGCATCGAAAAGTCGAAGCGCAAGGCGCGCCACGTGATGGCTGTGGGCGTCGTCGACCTGAAAGCGCCGCAGCATCTGCATCACGCTTCGCCGACGCACGTCGACCAACTGCTCATCCGCTTCGAGCAAGTCGGGATGCTTGGCGATGAAATCAAGGATCATGCCCTCGCGCAGCGCCCATTCGCACGCACGCATCGAATCGATGTGCAGGCCTTCCATGAGAACTTCCATCAGAACCGCGCCGGCGGGAATGATGTCGGCGCGCCGCTTGTCGAGCCCTTCCATCCGCGAGCGGCGTTCGGTATCGCGATCGAGAATTTCCTCGGTGAGCTTGTTCAAATCGCGCTCGCGCAGCAGACAATTATGCAAGGTCGGCGGGACGCGTCCGAAGCGCATCGCGGCCGCCATCGCGGTCAGATTGAGCAGCGTTCCGGATGTCCCCACCATCATCGTGGGTCGCGACCGTCGCGCGCGCGAGAATACGTCTTCCAGAGATTCGCGCGCATATTTGCGCAGGGCCGCAACCTCGCTGTTCTTGGGAGGATCGTTGCGGATGAATCGTTCAGTCAACCGCGCGACGCCGAGCTTGAGGCTTTCCTGCCATTGGATGCGCCGCCCGACGCCCTGGATGACCTCGACACTGCCCCCGCCGATGTCCACGACGACGGGACGCTGCCCGCGAAAATCGATTGCGTGCGATGCCGCGACGAAAACCAGGCGCGCCTCTTCAAGGCCGGTGATGACATCGACGCGCAACCCCAGTTCTTCCCACGCTCGAAGGACGAATTCTCCGCCGTTGGAAGCTTCCCGCACTGCGCTTGTGGCGACTGCCAGAATCGGATCCGCGCCCTGTTTTTCGGCCAGTTGTTTGAATGTCGCCAGTGCGCGGAAACCTGTCTCCATCGTTTCGGCCGACAGATGCCCGGTGCTGAGGGTCCCACGCGCAAGCCCAACCATCTCCTTGGCGCGGTCGAGGACTTCGAAATCGCCCGAAGGGAGCACCCTGGCGATGATCATGTGGATCGAGTTGGACCCGATATCGAGTGCGGCGATTTTCATCCCAGCCCGGACGGAGACGTCCGCACTCAAATCGTACGATGAGCGGCGACGCGAGTCGCGTGCGGATTCAACGCTGTGAGCAATGTTCCCCAAGGCTATTTTCCACCCCGCCGCACGTTTCCACCAACCCCTCGACCCTCGAAGACATCCAGCGGGTCTGCGCGAAACGTCTTCTCACTCAAATACGATAGAAACAAGTTTGTCGATAGATGGCGCGCAGGAGTAAGTGGATAAATGAACACCGATCAATTGCCCCTGTTGAGAATACCGGCTGGCTTCTCACCGTTTAACCCTGTTAGGTTATCGGTCGGTTTTCAAAGTGTTACGTTCCTTTTAACACTGCCGCTATGCCGATAATTGTTGGTACCGGCCAGGCCGGCGAAGAGGTCGAGCCCGATTCTCGCGACAACCGAGAGCCGCGCGACGATTCGAAGGCCGAAACGCCGCAGGCCGGCGATCGCGAGGCATCCTCAAGCTTCGCCGAGATTTCCTCAGAAGCTGCGACCGAAGAACAGCAGGCAGTTGCCGCCGCTCAACGAAGGCGCACCTCGCGTCCGCTGCGCAAGGCTGTCAGACGATTCATCGAGCTGATTCCGCAGGTGCTCGAAACCGAAGACGCCGACGCCGTCCATGACGTTCGGGTATGGAGCCGGCGCGTGCAGCAGGCTCTTGCGTCCCTGGCCGGCGGAATCGATCCGGCTCGGGCCAAATCTATGAAGCGCACTCTGCGCAGAGCCCGTCGATCGCTCGGCGATTGGCGTACCTGCGACGTCGTGCTGGAAGCCCTCGCGCGCAAGATTCGGTCGACGAAGAGTCTGCGCAAAAGACATGCATGGGAACTCGTTCGCGATTCGGTGCAGGCCGCTCGCAAGAATGCGATCAAGCGCGCCCGCAGGCGGCTTCGCAAGCTTCCGGTTTTGACGCTTGTTCATGATGCGCGGACGACGGCGGGAACGGTACCCGCGTCAACAGAACGCGACGGCGCTGCAACAAGGCAAACCATCGCAGACGCTCTGAAAGCCTGGGATGAGGCGCTCGCCGGCGCGACGGAATCACTCAACGTCGCCGACGTTCACGCCTTTCGTATCAGAAACAAACGCCTGCGCTATCGAATCGAGATAGCTCGCGACCTTGGATGGAGGGGCGCCGCCGATAATCTCAAACGGTTGGTGCAGCTCCAGGATCGTCTCGGGAAATGGCACGATCACGTCGAGCTGCAGAGCCGAATCGCGCAATCATTGGCTGATCCCGACATGATCCTGAGCGAGCCAAGGGCTGCGGCGCTCCTGGTTCGGGAGATCGAACGGGGCGGCAAAGCGACGCGCTCGGAAGCCCGCGCGATCCTGAAGTCCGCTCGCGAGAACGTCGGACGGGCGCATCTCGCGCAATGGATCGAGGAGCTGGCGACCAAGGCCGACGGCTCGGAGAGTTGAGTTCGTTCGGCGGACGAAACAATCAACCCATCGGCGCGCTATCGCTATTCTTCCAGATGCGTGCGCAGATGCAGCCGACGCATCATCGAAGTTTTCTTAACCTGATGGCCCTGCATGCGATGCAGTATGCTGTCGAGAGCGCGAACCGCCTCGACGATATGCGGCCCTTTGTTGAGCATCACGCACTCCGCCCGTTCTCCCATCGCAGCATCGGTGATTTCCGCGCGCGATGCCTGACCCTTCTTCGCCAGGTTTTCCAGCACCTGAGTTGCCCAAATCACCGGGGTATGAGCCGCCTCGCATACCCACAGTATCTCTTCCTGAATTTCGGCCAGCCGCTCGTAACCGCATTCGACCGCGAGATCTCCGCGCGCGATCATGACTCCGCCGACCGGATGGTGCATCAGGGCGAGCAGAAGATCGGGCAGGCACTCAAAAGCGCGCCTCGTCTCGATCTTCAGGATGATTCCCATATCGGACCTGCCGGCTTCCTTCAGATAACGTGTGAGTTCGTGCACGTCCTTTTCGCTGCGCACGAATGACATCCCAACGAGATCCGCGATCTTGACGATCAGGCCGAGATCCTCGAGGTCCTTTCGGGTCAGGGCTGGAAGGTGAATGTCGGTTTCGGGGAGATTTATTCCTTTGTCCGCTCCAAGGCGTGAGCCTTTTGCCCGCGCCTGCGTTATTTCAACTTCTATGGCGTCGGGAGATACGGCTTTGATGACGCCGCCGATCTTTCCGTCGTCAAACCAGATGGGTTCTCCCGCTCGCGCCTGCGAGAAAACTTCGTGCAGAGAACATCCCACGTGTGCGGGCGAACCAAGTTGACCGTTGTCGTCGAACACCGCGTTGGAGCCGGGCGCGTTGCTGCGGGTAAGGATCAGGCGATCGTGTTCGTGCAACAGGATGGTGCTCGGAACTCGCGGCAGCTCACCTACTTCGGCCGAATCATCTTCACGAAACAACGTCGTTCCGGTCCCCACGTAACAGGTCTGCCGCGACTCGGCGAGACGGCAATCGCCGACAGACTCCACGATTCGCAGGACTCGCGAGGCTCCGCGAGTGTCTTCGAAATCGATTCGGTCGCCGGGGCTGCAGAGCCCAATCCACTCGCGATCCACCGGCAGCGTGGCGTCGACGGGAACCGTCGATGGAGTTGCGTCGTCTTTCGGCCTTAGCCAGACGCGCGCTGGCGACGTGACCTCACCGAAAATATTCCGAGTTGGTCGCCAAACGAGCACTCGCGGTCCGGGCTCGACGTCACCGGTGCGAAACTTCGGGCCCGCTACGTCCATCAGGACCCGACACTGAAGCCCGGTTTCTCGTACCGCTTGCCGCAGATGCTCCGCCATCCGCGCCCACGCATCCGGATTGTCATGCGCGCAGTTGATCCGCATGCAGTTCATACCGCCGCGCACCAAGTCTCGAACGAGCGGATAGTCTTCGCCGGCTTCCGCCGGCATCGTCACCATGATTCGCACCGCGCGGCCTTCGGGACGCGCTCCCAAAAGCTTATCGGCGTTCGCTTCGAGCAGCCTGGAGCCCGCGGCAAAGTTCGGAACCTCCGCGAGCCTCACAGCCTTTGTCGGCCTTTCTCCCGACACCGCGCACAGCAGGCTCAGCACGTTGTCGAGTGTATTCATCACGTGCGATTCCGCCCTGCCCAGCGATGAGAGCCCGAGAGCCGCCAGTTTCTCCTGCAACGGACGAATATCCGCGCCGCGCAGCGTCATGTAGTGAATTAGATTCGCGGCGCTCTGGCGTCGCGCGGCATCGAGCAAGGCGAGACGAGCGCCCAATTTGTGCTCGTTTGCGACCAACTTTTCGCGGATCGCATGAAGCTCTGAGAGCAGGTGTCGAATTTCGCGCGAGTCTACGGATTCCGCGCGGTACTCTGTTTCCATATTCGGTTACTGAATCTTGATTGTCGCTCGCTTTACAGATGGCCGTGTTGAATCGACGCGAGAAAGTATCGATGAGGCGCGTCCTGGGCCCACTCGGCGTCGGGACCCGGAACCGTCCATACCGGAACGCGCATTTTCAGGTACTGATCGGGCGAGACAAGCATCGCGACGTTGCCGAGATCGATGATCGATTTCGCGTCGATCGCCTCGGGCGAGATCGCAACCAGCCGATCACCATTGATCGATGCCGCGATGTTGTAGGCAACCACCTTTGCCATCTCTTCTGCGAGATGCCCGGTCTTCGGCGCCCCGCATTCGATAGGAGTAACATCGCGCGGCGCCATCGAAACCGCGGCTCCGGCTGCGAATACTTCCGGATGACCGATTGCCTGGTATTGGTCGTTTATCCTTACGAATCCGGCGGCGTCGACAATCTCGGTGCAGGCGCGCACAGGATCAATTCCGATTGAATTGGGCGCGAGCATCGCGAAACGG
>DASPQU010000133.1:0-6707 GCA_035624805.1 Binataceae bacterium (SeqCode)
ACGTGCGCGGATTGCCCGCGAATCTGTTCGAGATCGTAGGTGTGATCGGCGTTGGCGGGCGGCGCATCGATTTTGACCGCACTCGCTTTGCGGAAATGAGCGGTACCGGTATTGAGACTCCCGTATCCGCCGACGCGGAGCGCTACGTCGACATCAGCGCCCTTGCTGCCGACCTTGAGATACAGCCCCACCGGGGTCCAATCCTTCGTGCCCTTGAGATCGATAGAGCTGATCCCGTCTTCCATGACCGAGATCGTCGC
The DNA here is from genome assembly GCA_035624805.1 of Binataceae bacterium (SeqCode). Lineage (GTDB taxonomy): Bacteria > Desulfobacterota > Binatia > Binatales > Binataceae > DASPQU01. Next base: position 261 of record DASPQU010000133.1, read on the forward strand.
GCCGGTCTTCTCGTTGCCGACGTTCTCGGTTCGAATCTCGACGGTCAGATGGTACCAGCCCGCACCGAGCGACAGCGTCTGCATGTAGCGCGCGTCGTTTTCCTTGGTCGCGACGACGGTGAGCTCACCGGGAGTCCATCGATAGGTGACGGCGGATGGGTCACTCACCCAGGCCTCGGTGCGCCAGTCGTCGGGCTGATTGCCCGAGCCGAGCGCGAAGTCAGGATTCTTGAAGAGATTGTCTGCGGCGGACACGCGACGCGGTACGGAGACCAACGCGAGCAGCGCGATTGCTGCAAGCAGAAACGACCGATGTCGAGGGCGAAGGAGCGGACGCGCAGGCATTTCTCAGATCCAACTCCTGATGCCTGGGCCCTGAAGCCACATGCGCGCGTAATAGCCTGATTTCGAGATGTCCATGCCTGTCCATACCGGATAAAAGTAAACGAACAGGACAATCACTCCCGCGACGTAAAGTCCGGTCACGTATTTTCCACTCCATCCGGGGCGCTGCAGCGACAGAACGTAAACTGCGATCGCTATGGCGTAGAATATCGCTCCCCACAAGGAACCGAGTCCGAGAATGAACGCCGGAACCATCGTCAGCAGAAGTGCGACGTGCTCCCATAGCTCGCCCCCGTTCTCCCAGCATTCGCTTAGCACGGCGGCAAGCGCGATAAATCCGAGGTAGACCGATGCCATGTAGTGATAAAGAAACAGCGTACGCCCGATCCATGCCCAGATGAGCAGATAAGAGAAATATCCGATCACCAAAAACAGGTCGCCGATACGACGACGCTCCAAGGCGCGAATCGCCGTGATCGTTATGGCCGTAAGCGCGCCCCAGAAGATTAGAGGGTTGCCACCGCCCCACACGGTCGCGATTACTTCGCTGTCTTTCGGGAAGCGCTGCCAGTATGCGACCGGACGAAGCATCAACGGCCACGTCCACCATACAGACGCGTACGGATGCGTCGCCGAAGAAACGCTCCCCTCGTACCAGATGACATCCTTGTAGTAGGCGAACAGATCCGAGATTCCGCCCCACCATCCGAGCAGGAAATGCGGCGCGAAGGTCACCAGATAGAACGCAGCGGTGACGCACGCGACCATCGTAACGCCGGAAAAAATGCGCCGCTCGCGATACGGGTCGACTTCGCCGACCATCACGCCCACAGCGCCGACCACGGCGCCCTCCATGCTCGACGCCTTGCGCCATATATCGAGCGCGAGAAATCCCGCCACGAGCAGACACGTGATTGCCGGGATGTAGAGCTTGCTGCCGAGGCATAGCCCGAGCGCGACTCCGATCCACGGCAGTATCTTGCGGCGTCCGAGCAATCCTTTCGTCTCGATAAATCGAAACAGCAGCAGATACGCAACGGATGCGCAGGTGATGTACACGATATCGATCACGGCATAGCGCGAATCGACCAGGAACAGTCCGTCGCAAAGAACGAATCCCGCGGCAAGTGCGGCCCCGATACGTGAGCGGATTATCCTACGCGCGAGCATGTAGGTGATGGCGACCAGAGCGGTTCCAATCGTCGCGTTGCCGAAGCGCCACGCCCACGAATGATCGCCAAACAGCCAGAGCCCGATCATGATCACGACTTTGGCGAGCGGCGGATGAGGATCGAGAAAGTATTCGTTGTGCAGGTAGTGTCGCGCCTGCCCGACGAAGTGAACCTCGTCGAAAACGATCTCGGGCGGCGTGCCGAGATGCCAGAAGCGCGTGAACGCCGCGACAGCGACGAGCGCTGAAACCACGATCGTATCGATTCGTGTCCAGGCCGGCGGCGGCTCGTCGTCACCGCGATCGGGAGCTGCTGAGAACGAATCTGCCGATGGGATCAGCCGTTCGATCCATCGCACAAGCCCGTTGTCGGGCTCCGCAGCGGGTTTGCCGCGCCTGCCCTTGACGGCTGCTACAGCCGGCTGCTCATTCGCAGTCGCCAGGCCGATCGCGTAGTACGAGGCTATCGCGAACGCCCCCACGTTGAGCATCGACGCGATCATCGCGGGCGTGTCGTACTGATTGAGAAAAACGATCGTTTCGAGCGTGTGCTTGATATACGCGAGGTTGAAGAGGCAGGTGACGGTCAGGATACCGAAGACCACCATCATCTCGGTGCTTTCGATCGCAAGCGGAACCGAGAATACTAGCGCGGGATAGAGATAGCGCTCGTGCATACGAGGAGCGAGCAGGAAAAATCCGAACAGCGCGAGAAATGAGACCAGCCACAGTCCCTTCGTGCTGCGAATTTTCCATATCAGCCACGCCGTAAAGGCGTAAAGCGGAACCAGCATCCCCATCCCGAAGGTAAAGTAGGAGACGCCGATAAAAGCGTCGCTGTCAGCTCGCCTCAGCCCGCCGACAAGCGCCATGAAGTTGAACGCGTTGACGGAAGTTTCATGATAGTACGCGGCGGTCGAGCCGTAGAGGTTCAGAATCCAGTTCCACTTGTGCCCGATCTGAAACGGCGCGATCCCGACGACGAATGCGAGCACCAGCGCCACGCCGCATCGGACCCATCGCTGAAAATCCGTCTCGAACAGTGTCCACAGGCCGAGCGCGGGCAGGATCATCAGGCCTTGCGGCTTCACCAGCACGGAAATCGCCGCGAGCCCCCAGGCGATCTCGAAGTCGCCGCGCGCCATCGCCGCGACCTCGAGGATCATCACGAAAGAGAGGACGGAATCGCTCTGGCCCCACACCACCGTGTCAAACAACAGCGCGGGATTCAGCGCGACCATCAGCATCGCGACGAACGCGAGCGCACGCTTCTCGCCGCTGCGTACGTACGCGAAAATCACGGCAGCCAGTGCAAAATCGGCAACCAGCGCGGGAGATTCGACGATTATCCTGAATGTGTCGCCGGCCGCGCCCACGGCGCGCACCACGATCCCCGCGACCCACAGCGCGTACAAATATCCGGGCGGATAATCGAGGAAGTATCCTTCCTGGTAAAGCTGCGCGGGACCGCGCTCGGCTATCGTCGCCGCCCATGCCTGATAGCTCGCAACATCGCCGCCGAATCCCGCAAACACTGTGAGCAACGCAGTCTTGATGAGCCACAGGACGGCGAGAATCATCAGCGCCGACTTAAAGCTCTCGTCGCCGTCGCGGATGAGCGGTTCGATAACGCGCCAGGTCGCATAAACCACCAGCGCGAGCAGCGCCGTGCCGGTGAAAAATCCGACAACCTTGCCGGTCGGCGCAGAAGGGTCCGCCGCGCCGAGCGACGCCAGCGCGATCGCCGAGATCGACAGAATCTGATACCAGCGCGTTACCGCGCCGCCGGCGAGTTTTGAACGCGACGATAAATGCATCGAAAATCACGCGCAGCCATCTGCCGCGCGTGCGTTGGTTACCTTAGCCGAATGCAGGCGCGGGATGAACACCGCAGGATTGGCCGGGAGCCCGGCGCGATCTATCATCGAAAATCATCCGCGAATCGGAGAAATCGATGAACCTTGTCCATAGCGCCTTCGAGCCATCCTCCGAGGGTCCCCATCCGACGATAATCGCGATGCATGGATGGGGCTCAAACGCCCTCGACCTTCTTGGCCTTGCGCCGTACATCGCGGGCGGGCGATTTCTCGCGGTATGCCCGCAGGGTCCGGTCGAAGTGCCGATCGGTGCGATTCGCGGCTACGGATGGTTCCCGCTGACGATGGGCGCGCCGCCCGATCCGGAAAAGATTGACGTTGCGGTTGTGGAAGCCGAGCGATTCATCGAAGCGGCGCTCGAACGCTATCCGGTGAATCGTCGCAAGCTGGTGTTGCTGGGATTTAGCCAGGGCGGCGTGATGGCGTTTCGGCTCGCGTTTCGCCATCCCGAGAAGTACTCGGCGTTGGTCGCGATTTCGACCTGGTTTCCGCCGGAACTGAAAGACGGCGTCAACGTCGACGCGATCCGGCAATTGCCGACGCTGCTTCAACACGGTCGCGCCGACGACATGATCGAAATCGCCCGCGCGCGCCAATCGGTGGAGCATCTGCGCGAGCTTCGCATCCCCCTGACCTATCGCGAATACGATTGCGGCCACGAAATCACGGCAAGCGGACTAGACGATCTGTCGGAATTTCTCGATAGCAAGGTCCTGTCGCCGATTCTCCACGCGTGAGCGCGAGCCTGCGATGAGCAAGGACGATCACGCCGACGCGGCCCGCGAATTCGAGCGACTGTTGACGATTGTCAGCGAGCTTCGCGTCAGATGCCCGTGGGATCGCGAGCAGACGACGGCCACGATGGCGCGTCATATGGTCGAGGAAGCATACGAGGCCTTCGACGCGATCGCGCACGGCGATTCGGCGCATATGGCCGACGAACTTGGCGACGTTCTCGCGCAGGTCCTGTTCATCTGCGTGATCGCGAGCGAGGAAAATCGCTTCGACGCGGCCGCGATGCTTCACGGCGCAGCGGACAAGCTCGTGCGCCGACATCCCCACGTGTACGGCGACGTGACCGCGAACACCGTCGACGAGGTCCTCGTCAACTGGGACAAGATCAAGCGCGAGGAGAAGGCAAGCGCAGGTAAAAGCGGCGGCATTCGCGAGGTGGGAAGGGCGCTGCCCGCGTTGATGCGCGCCGAGAAGCTCGGTGTCCACGCGCGCAAGCTGGGGATGGACTGGGCGGACGCACGCGAGGTTCTCACGAAGGTGCGCGAGGAGCTCGGCGAAGCGGAACACGATCTCGAACGCGGAGATTCGAACGCGGCAGCGTCAGAGATGGGCGACATGATGCTCGCGCTGGCGAACGCGCCGCGATTCGTCGGTCACGCGGCGGAAGAAACGCTGCGCCGCGCGTGCGAGAAGTTCATCGCGCGCTTCGAAGCCGTCGAGAAGCTCGCGTCGTCGCGCGGCCTCGACTTGAAGCAGATGTCCCCCGCCGAGGTCGAATCCCTCTGGCAGGAAGCGAAACGAACTTAGTCTCTGTCATTCCAGCGCGTCCGACCCGTTTTGCCTGGCGCGCGAGGAATCCCGGAATCTGAGATAGTCACGCGGCAGCGAGCCGTTGAGGATTACTAAGAAGTGGGTGCGACTTCAAGAAGTTAGGTCTTTGCAACTTCAATGGCGACCCTGCGTCTGTCTCAGTTTGAGATTCTCGGCTGTAGTCCAGTTTTCAGATCGTGAGGCTGCGCGCTCGGCCTAAACGCGCGACGGATTATCAAAGTTCCACACTTCGACTACTAAGGGCGCTAGGGAAGCTCTGCGCAGGTCATGATGCAGGGACTGTTTGACATCGTGCCAGTTACGATTAGTGGAAAAGATGAACTTTCGATCGATGCTCGCTCGGCGATCGGCGGTTGGTGGAGTTCGCGTTGTACTGGATCTGCGTCACAACCCGCACCTTGCCCCTGCCGGAAGAAGTTGTCGGCGCACTTGGTAGAGATTGGCCAGTGCGAACATGGTCTGCGCCCGCGCCAGATTCTTGGCCAGACCGCGATACCTGACCTTCGTAAAGCCCCACAAGTGTTTGACCACGCGAAAGGCGTGCTCGCCGCAGGCCCGAGTCCGCGAGCGCGCCCGATTGATCATGCGCCAACGCTCACTCAAGGGCCGCTGGGCAGTGGGACGGCGATTGATCCGGTAGCGTATCCCCCACGATTCGAGGAACTCCCGGTCGTCTTCCTTCCAGTAGGCCTGATCGCCGAACACCTCGCGCTCCTGCCCGTGCACCAGCTCCGGCAGTTGCGTGACATCGGCCACCGCAGCGTCGGTCGCTCGGATGGTGTGGACGATGCCGCGCAGATCCGTGCCGATATGCAGCTTCATCCCGAAGTGCCAGTTGCGACCTTTGCGGGCCTGCTTCATCTCAGGGTCGCGCGTCGCACTGGCGTTCTTGGTCGAACTGGGCGCCGCGATGATGGTCGCGTCCACGATGGTCCCCGAGCGCAGCAACAGCCCGCGCGCTTCGAGCAGGCCGCCAATCTCAGCGAAGATTGCTCGGGTAAGCCCGTGCTCTTCCAGCAGATGACGAAAGCGCAGGATGGTGGTCTCGTCCGGCACGGTCTCGTCGCCCAACTCCACCTTGGCGAAACGGCGCATCGACTCGCTGTCGTAGATCGCATCCTCGGCCTGCGGGTCAGAGAGGTTGAACCACTGCTGCAGGAAGTAGATGCGCAGCATCTTCTCCAGCCCCAGCGGCTGGCGGCCGTTGCCGGCCTTGGGGTAGTGCGGCTCGATCAGTCGCAGCAAGCGCGGCCACGGAATCACCGCATCCATCTCCGCCAGAAACCGCTCGCGTCGGGTGACCTTGCCCTTCGCACTCCAGGCCATCGAAGCAAATGTCCGCTGATTACCCACCGTCACACCCCCGCATCCAACAATCGACCTCTTCCTTTTTACACGAATCGATCAGCTTGTGCAGAGCTTCCTTAGCAGGCGCTTCAGTCGAAATATCTGACTTCTCAAGGTCCGTAACCTTTTTTGCGATTTGTG
>DASPQU010000134.1:0-6173 GCA_035624805.1 Binataceae bacterium (SeqCode)
TGCGGCCTGCAACTGAGCGTTCACTTCCAGCGTGTGCTTGAAGTCGGCCTGATAGGGGCCGAATTCGGGGAAGGTCTCGCGCCAGGTTGCAATCGCAATCAGGCCGAAGAACACGAGCGACATAGCTACGAGCCAGCCGAAGTCGCGCCTTTCAAATTCAGAGCTTTGGTCGCGGCGTTCCATCGTTGCTCACAGCACCGTCGGCATTTGGGGCCAGGGAGTTCCGGGCCAGTAGATCTTCCAGTAAGGGCCGCGCAGGTAGACGCCCACGATGATCAAAACGATCATCACCAGCGTAATGGTCGCGAAGACTGTGTTCTGCCGTGTCCGCGCCGGCGCAAACCATCGTCCCTCCGCGCTGCGTGCAGAGCCGTCGAGGAGCGGCCATATGACGAGAATCCCGAGCAGAACCGCAGGCAACAGGATGCCGCCGAGGAAGCCGCCGCTGATCGTGAAGGGACCCAGATGCACGGTCGTCGAAGCGACCAGCTCCTGGAGCCATACGAAGTACCACGGCGCCTTTGCGGGATTCGGCGTGATGGCGGGGTTGGCCGCTTCTTCCAACGGCGCGTTGAAAAGAAGCGCGGCGAAAAGAGTGATGTTGAAGATGATCAGAAAGACCAGCGTCGCGCGACGCATCAGGTTCGGAGACGAGGGCACCAAGTCGCGCTCTTCCAGTTCGGTGGAGCTCATCACCTGCACCGAAGTGCCCGGCGTCAGACCGAACATCGAATAGCTCTTGGTCTTGGGCGTCTCCTTCTCGACCATCTGGCGATCGGCCTTGATCGTCTCGACCGAGGCGAGGCCTCCGTCCTTGCGCACGCGCCACATGTGATAGGCGAACAATACCCCCACGATCGCGGGTAGAAAGAAGACGTGAAGCACGTAGAACCGCAGCAGAGTCTGCTGGTCGACCTGCGTCCCTCCCAACAACACGAAGCGGATCGTTTCGCCGATGACCGGACCCTCACGGGCGATGTTGGTGCCGACCGTGATCGCCCACAGTGCGAGCTGATCCCAGGGCAGCAGGTATCCGGTAAACGACAGGAGCAGAGTCGCAAGCAGCAGCACGACACCCACGATCCAGTTCGTAATGCGGGTGCCGCGATAGGCGCCGGTGAAGAAAATTCGCGCCATGTGCAGATAAACGACCGCGACCATTCCCTCGGCGGCCCATCGATGCTGGTTGCGCAGCACTCGCCCGAAGCTGACCGCGAACTCGAGATCCTTGATGCTTCCGTAGGCGCGCTCGGTCGAGGGCACGTAGAAGAACATCAACATCACGCCGGTCACTGTCAGGATAAAAAACAGCGAGGCCGCGGCGGTGCCGAGCCACATCGAGTAATTCCAACTCATCGCGGAGCGCGTAACCTTGGCCGGAAACCAATGCAGCCACAGGTTGCGCGTAATCGCTTCGGACGATTCGCGATCGCTTTCGGGCGACCACGACCACGCGAAGAATCGCCACAGTTTCCACAATTTTTCGCGCACCGCGGTTATCCTTTCGCCTTGGGAGGTGTGAATCGGAAGCCGCGCACAACCTGGACGGCAGTGTCGACTTCCAGAAAGCCGTCAGGCGACAGGGCGGTATCAAACCAAACCAGAGGTCGCGGCGCCGGACCGCCGATAACCGTACCGTCGAGCTTGAAGCGGCTGCCGTGGCAGGGGCAATCGAATTCGATCGTACGATACTGCACGGTGCATCCGAGATGCGTGCAAATGGCGGAGATCACGTGAAAGGCATCTTCCTGCTTGACCACGTACAGGCGATGAGCGGAATCGAACGTGTATCCCGGCGGATAATCTTCGGGACGCTTAATCTTGAAGCGCGTCGGCGGTTCGTACAGCACGTTGGGAAAAAACGCGCGCGCAGCGGCGCCGATTTGCGCAACGAAAGCGGCCGCGACCGAACCCTTGCCGATCAGGCGCAGGAATTGGCGGCGGTCATTTTCCATCGGCACATCCTCTTTCGATAGTCAGTTTCACCCGTTCCCTCTCTCATCGTCGCGATTCCCTGATTGTTTCGAACTTCGGGACGTCGCTTTCCTCGATTTTTATCCCGACTCGGAGTTTCAGCTCGCCAGCTTTTCCTCGAAATGGAAACGCTGCATCGTGATCGCCTGCGTCGGGCACCGGATCGCGCAAAGGCCGCATCGGATGCACCTTTCCTCGTCATAAACGAACACACTCGCCGGGCTGTCGGCCAGTGCCGATTGCTCAATCGGAGCACGATCGACGATACGGCTCGAATCGACGAACTTCAGGCAGTGTTCCGGACAGATATCGACGCATCGGTTGCACAGGATGCACTTCGCGCCGTCGTATATCGGATGAACGTGGCAGAACAGGCATCGCGTCGCCTGCTCGCGCGCCTCTTCGACAGCGAACGACGGCTCAACCTCGGTGATGCCCGTGCGTCGCGACAGCGGAACGATCGGAAGATGGCGGTTGAACAGTTCGTACTCGGGCGCCATCTCGTAGCTGTCGGTCGGGATTTCCTCGACCGTCACGTGCATCTGCGTCGGCGCCAGTTGCTCGCCGTGCAGATAGGCGTCGATCGAGCGCGCGGCGAGTTTGCCGTGCGCCGCGACGCTGATAAGCAGCGAAGGAGGAAAGGCGGCGTCGCCGCCGCCGAATACACCGGGAATGTTTGTCGTCAGTGTGACAGGATCGATCTTGATCGTGCCCGCGGGCGTGGTCTCGACGCCGTCGTCCGGGCGCAGAAAGGAAAGATCGGGCGCCTGTCCGATGGCGAGAATGATATTGTCGGCGTCGATCGTGCGGGTCTGATTCTGGTCGAATTCCGGACGAAAGCGGCCGGCATCGTCGAACACGCGCGTGCATTTGACCAGCTCGATTCCGACCGCGCGGCCCTCGCGCACGATTACCCGCTTGGGTCCCCATGAAGGCAGGAAGGTGACGCCTTCGTCGCGCGCCACGTCCATCTCTTCGCGCCCCTGCTCCGAGCGCATCGCGGGCATCTCGCGCTCCGATTCAAGACTGACGCAAGTGACTTCGAGCGAGCCGCGCCGCGTCGCTTCGCGCGCCACGTCAAGCGCGACACGCATCTGGCCGGCTTCAACGGCAGCCTCATCCTCCGGCGATATGGACAGCCCGGGGACGAGGGCGCGAACAGCAGTTCGCGCGGCGTCGATCGCAACGAGTCCGCCGCCGATTACGACGACCTTGCGCCCGAGCGCCACGCGCTGTCCGCGATTGATGTTGAGCAGATACTCGATCGCCTTGATGACGCCCTCGGCGTCGGAATTCTCGACCGGCACGCCGCGTCCACGTCCGGCGCCGACCGCGAGAAAAACGGCGCCGAAGCCCTGCGCCTTAAGCTCGGGAATACCGAATGTTTCGGTCAGCGGCATGTTGTAGCGGAATTTTACGCCAAGCGATTCGATTTCGGTTGCCTGACGATCGATGACTTCGCGCGGCAAGCGGTACATCGGGATGCCGTAGCGCATCATCCCGCCAGGCCCCGGCATCGCCTCGAAGACCGTAACTTTGTAACCCATCAGCGCGAGGTCGTGCGCGCATGCCAAACCTGCCGGACCCGCGCCAACCACAGCGACGGGAGGACAATCCAGTCCCCGGGCCGACCTTGTCAGGATTTGGTTACCGTGACCGGGCGTCGTACTGCCGCCGCCCATCGGACCGGAGATCGTCTCGATTACTCCGTGAACCGACAGAGATTCGGGACCGTAATGCTCGGTCAGAAACCGCTTAAGGGCGCGAATCGTAATGGGCGCGTCGATCTTGCCCCGACGACAAGCATCTTCGCACGGCGCGCCGCATGCGCGACCGCATATCGAAGCGATTGGATTCGGCGCGCGTGCGACGCGGTACGCCTCGACGAAGCGCCCTTCGCTGATGAGCTGAACATAGCGGCCCGAGTCCGTCTTGACGGGGCAGGCGTCAAGACAGGATACGTTCTTTCGGAACCACCAGAGATCGCGCGGTTTCGCATCAACAGACTGCATCGATACCGTCCGAGGCCCGGCTATTTGCAAAAGGCGCGAACGTAGCCAATCAGCCCCTTGATGTCGTTCTTATCAAAGGCCTGCTTCCACGCCTGCATGTCGGGGCTGAGTCCGTTGGCTTTGCCGCCGTTCTGGATCACGTTGAAAAGCTGATCGTCGGTTCGCGTCTTCATGTAGGCGCAATCGGTGAAATCGCGGGGCTTTTTGACCAGCGGGGCCGCCGCGGGCCCATCGCCCTTACCGGCGGGTCCGTGACACTTGATGCAGAAGGTCTGGTAATTCTGCTTGGCGTCGTCATCCGCCAACGAAACCGCCGGCGCCGCCATTAAAGTTGCTCCGATTCCCAGTACAGCAATCGCGATCTTGAGGTTTCTCACAAACTCTCCTTCCCACATTTTCGTACGCCCGTTTTCGTACGTCTATTGCGACTTCAGATACACCAAAAGCGCCTTGTAATCGTCCGCCGGGAAGTTCCCCAGCGTGCGCATATGCATCACGATTTGATTCCATTCGTAAGGCGCCTTCTCGGAGCCGGGGCGCGCGTTATGACATGTGTTGCAGTAAACGGGCCACAATTTCGCTCCCTTGCGGAAAAGCCGCTTCTGCTCCTGCGCGGTCAAGCCCGAGGTCGGATCGTCGCCGGCCCGGGCGACGCCCGCCAGATATCCTGAAGCCATCACTGTTAGAACGATCGCTATAATCAGCTTCTTCATGACAGCCCCTCCTCAGAATCCAACCACGAACTGGGTAAGGAATGCCCGGTCATTCGGGGTGTTGGTGACCGGGGTTATGGTTCCCGCCGTGCCGGTGTCAGATCCGTTTCCGTCGATAAAAGCGCCGCCCGCATGAGGCAGTTCGATGTCGAATTCGTTCTGCCAGATGATCGACGGCGTGATGTAGTAATCAAACCCCAGCGCGACCTCGCGCGAGTGCGGCGCCCACATCGAAGGCGAGTTGCTCAGGCCGAAGTCGGGAATCAGCCCGGCTTGGATGCCACCAACGCCGAGTCCGGTCGCGGCGTCGATATCGTTCGAATTCACAAAGTGCTGATTGACGCCCGAATAGCGCACCAGAACTTCGCTCTTGTCGACGTAATACTGGAAAGCATCAGGCAACGTGCCGCGTCCGAGGCCGTTGAGGAAGTAGCCAAACTGGACGTACCAGCCTTCGCGATTATCCTGGGAGTACGGCGACGGCATCGAACGATACGAGCGCAGGAATTCGCCGCGTGTCTGAAAGTTGCCAATGAAATAGTTGTAGTCGATGCCCCACGACGTGAGATAATTGCCGTTCAACCATTTTCCGTCGTAGGTCGACACTCCCAATTCAAGCCGACCCCAGTTGCTGTCAACCGGAAACGGGTAAACCCGGAACCGTCCGCCGTATGCCATGCCGTTGGTCTGCTTGTTCGCGATCGCCGTCGGCGAGCCCATAACCGAGCCTGGGACCGGGTTCGTGCCGTCGCTGAAACTGGGACCGTTGCCGACCCAAACGGTATAGTCCAGATATTGGCCGTCTTCGCCGAATTGAAGCGGACCGCGCAGTTGCACGCCGATCTCGCCGGGCGGAACCACCGGGTTCACCGCGAACGGCAGCGGCGCCGTGACAAATCGGTTCACCCACATCGGGCTTTGCGCCTCGTACCAGTCTCCGAAAGGCTGATCAAACAGCCCGCCGACCACGGTGACATTGTCGTTAAGGAACAACTGGAAATCAGCCGTAGAAAGATCGACGCCGGTTCCCGTGTTTCCGAAAGCAGTGCTGATAACGCCCTCAAACAGTATCCAGTCGGTCGGTCTGTACAAGATCATCGGTTCCCAATCGACGAAGAAAGAATGCTGGCTGGCGCTTGGAACGTTAGGGGTGATCGGCGCCTCCTGCTGGTCAAAAACGAAGTCGAATCCAGCGGCGCCGGCGACCGTAAACGTATGCGAGCCCAGGTAGCGATTGATGGCTTCGTTGAAGTCGGTTTGAGAAGGTTGGGCGGCGACCTGTTCCTTCATCGTGTCAATAGCCTTGGCGTTGGCGGCAGATTCGACTTTGATCTGCGTGTTCGCCGCCTTCAGTTGGGCATTCTCGCCGGCGAGCGACTCGAGTTTCTTCTCAAGATCGTCGATTTTCTTCTCGTCGCTGGCCCGCTCGTCCTTTAACTCCTTGATTTGCTTGCGAATTTCGCGCAGCGTTCCT
>DASPQU010000135.1:0-7543 GCA_035624805.1 Binataceae bacterium (SeqCode)
GCTTCGACCAGCATGAATGCCTGACCGTGTCCGCCCATCAGCGCATTGCCGATGATCACCATCATGTCGCCTATCGGCGCCGCCGAGCCCTTCGCATCGTTGAGGCTGTACAAGCTGCTCATGAAGTAGTTGGCTGCGAAGTATTCGATCATGTACATGAACAGGCACTGGATCGTGATCGAAAGCAGCACCGCACGGGGAATGTCTTTCCTGGGATTCTTGGCTTCCTCGCCCAGCGATGTCACCGACTCAAACCCGACCAGCAGCAGGATCGCGATCGTCGCCTGCAGCATCATCCACGAGAAGTTATGCGGCAGGACTACCGACCACCCGCTCGGATGCGCGGGCGCATCGCCGCTGAAAACGTAGTGGATTGCCTTGCTGGTTCCGTCGAGCGCCATACCCGTCGAGCCGTCCGGATGCCCAAGCCGGTACGCAATCGCGAGCGCTGAGAAGAACAGCAGCGCGACGATCTGAATCGCGTTGATCGCGAGATTGACGTTCGTCGATCCCTGAACGCCGCGATACGCGATGAACGAGATCAGGTATGCGAAAACGATCGCCATCAGGGCCATAAAAACCGGCCCCGGAACGCCCGAATTCATCGCGCCCGGAACCAGGGTGCCGATGATGTAACCGAGCATGACGCCGATGGTCGCCACCATCACTCCGGGGTAAACCCAGTAGTAAAGATGCGAGGCCCATCCGGTTACAAATTTCGCAATTCGAGCGAAGCGATACGCGTGCGTCGTGTTGAGAAACGCTTTCTCGGCGAACAGATATGAGCTTCCTGAACCCGGATAAAGTTTGGCGAGCTCCGAATAGGAAATCGCAGTTGCGTAAGCCAGGGTGAGAGCGGCGAAAATTCCCGCCCACATCGCCATTCCTGACGGTACCGCATAACCGGCCTGAACGACGAACGTGATCCAGAGGAATGCTCCCGGAGCGATGAGCGCCATCGCGTTCACGGTGACGCCCGTCAGACCTAGTGTGGCCTGCATCTTAGGCGCCTGGGTTTCGTCAGCCATCCTTGTCCTCCTTGGTGGCCGGTTTGGATAACGGGCGCGCACGCACCCACCGACCACCGTGTCGGGCCCTAGCGCAAGAAAAATGCCATTCAAAATTTCAATGTTTCTGGAATGCAGACTCTCGTACGATGCTTAGCGATCGGGCACCCGCCCAAACGGAAGTCACCAGATGTGGCTAGCCGCCACGGATTAGGCAGTTTTGCTCCGAGAACGCGGGACGCCTATCGCGACCATCAGGAGTGGGCTTTTTCCGGTCGCATGCGGCTCGAAGAACCTGGTCGTATCGTCGTCATAGAAAGTCAGGCCCGTTGCGCCGCGCCCGAGGGAATACGCGGCCAGATAGGCTCGGCCGCCGGCGATGCCGCCCTCCAGGTGCGCGTCGCGATAGCCTCGATTTCCCAAAGCCGCCAGCGCGCGTTCCAAATCGGACATGTAGACGAGCAGCGCCGATCAATCGTATCCGAGGCGCTGTTCCAGACAAAGATATCCCGCTTCGCCGCGAAACGATCCACGCTTCAGGAGATCGAATTGTGAGGCGTCGCGCCGGAAGTAGTATGCGCCCGACTCAAGGCCTTCGACGGCGTTCACGACGAGATAGGTTTCGACAAGCGGCGGAAAGTCGGCGCGCGGATGGCGGCTCGAAGCGCTCAGAATCGCGGACAATTCATCGGCAGCAATCGCGGTTTGCGCGAACGTGCGGGTCGAACCGCGACGTACGATCGTTTCGCCAAGACCAAGACATTGATCGAAGTCGAGCGACGCAACGGATGCGGAATCGATGACCCCGGATGTCGTCGCTGCTGTCTGTATAGTAACGTCTGCGATCTCGGCCGCGTCGCGAACAGATTCAAGCCGCGACTCGCGATGCATCTCCTGCAAGTCAGGATAAGCCACTTCTTCTTTGGAAAGCGGGATCGTGTCCAAGTCGAGCGAGCGGAACTTCGGCGACTCGACGATTGGTTTACCCGTATCTCCCAGCGCGACCATGCATATGAAGCCCTCGCGCTCGCCATCGATTCCGAGCAGCGCTTCAAGCGCGGGATCAGCGAACGCTGTAACGACTTCGCATCCGACGCCCTCCGCCGTTGCGGCTGCCGTCAGATTGGCGAGTATCGTGCCCGCGTCCCAGAAACAGTATCGATACGCACGCGCGCGATACTTCCACGTGCTGCGCCAGAAAATCGCGCTCAGGAAAATTATCGCCCGTGCCGACGCAAGTGATTTTCGATTCGCCGCCGCTTCCGACGCTGTCGCCCGCCAGTCGCCGTGCCGCAACCCACGAAGCTTCAGGTCCGCCGGCGAAAAGTGATAAAGCCCGGCCTCGAGGCCGTCCACGTCAGCAGTCGCTACATATATTTCGACCGGATAAAGCGCGCCCGCTGAGGCCGCCGCGCGGAAGTGATATTGGTCGCCGCCCACCGAGGTGTTTCGGGTCAGCCCTCCCGCGCAAAACAAAATTCGCGTCAGCGAATCGATATCGATCGCCACCTGGGCGTCCGTCGGCGCCTCCGACGAGATCGCTTTGAGCGTGGGTATAGTCGAGAGATCCAGCTCGCGCGGCAGCGAGACAGCGCCCGCGCCCGGATAGACCTTGTAAGGCATCGGGCGATTGTCCCAGTCGAGGCTGTGGGGCGACGAGCGGACGCTCGTGTACGAATGCTTGGTCAGGTTGTGATAGCGACGCGCCGCCTCGATATCGCGATTGCCCATGCGATCAGTGTCGCGAGCGCGCGCGTCGCGAGCAACTGGCGAAGTTCTCAGCTCGCGTGGGCGTGCTGCGGCGGATGCTCGCGAAGCAGGATGCCGTCATCGTAGAGCCTGGCGATGTCACTTTTCGAAATGCCAAGAATTTCTTCGAGGACCGCGTCGTTGTCTGCGCCGAGCCGGGACGCATGCAGATCAGTGCGATCCGGCCAGGCCGAAAACTTCACCGGCATCCCCGGGATGTCGAACTCCCCGATCGTCGGATAGCTGACGCGACGCACGGTCTTCCGCTGGCGCATGTGCGGATGCGCCATCGCCTCATCGACGCGATAAACAGGAGCGCACGGCACGCGCTCTTTGTCCAGGCGCGCCAGCGCGGACTCCCGATCCGGAAATCCGGCCAGCCACTTTTCTATTATCTCGCGCAGCTCAACATTGTTCTTCACGC
Organism: Binataceae bacterium (SeqCode); assembly: GCA_035624805.1. GTDB lineage: Bacteria > Desulfobacterota > Binatia > Binatales > Binataceae > DASPQU01. The sequence continues at coordinate 3,181 of DASPQU010000135.1, forward strand.
GATCGCGATTGGTCTTGAACCGCGGATCTTCGCCCAGCTCCGGCATCCCCATCGCCTTCCACAGCCGATGAATCTCGTGCTGCTGAACGATGACGAAAACGTATCCGTCGTGCGCCTTGAATACTCCCGAGGGAAATCCCGTAGGATGCGTCGGGCCATTGCGCTTCGGAACGAATTTCCCGGGACGCAGCGACACGACCGGAACGGTGAGTTCGTGCATGTGGAAATAGGTGTCGAGGAGCGACGCGTCGATAAACTGGCCCTCTCCGGTGCGCTCCCGATGGAACAGCGCGAAACCGGTCGCCATCGCCGCGGATACCCCCGTCGAGATGTCGCCGATCGCCATCGGGGTCACGACCGGCCCGCGATCGGACTCGCCGATCTGATCGGTCACGCCCGCCAGCGACGCGCCAAGATAATCGTACCCGGGCTTGGTGCTGAGCGGACCGGTCTGGCCGGCGACGGAAATCGACACCATGATGATGCGCGGATTGATCTTCTTCAGCGCCTCGTAGCCGAATCCCATCCCGGCGATAACGCCCGGCGCGAAATTTTCGACCACAATATCGATCTTCGGAATCATCGCGAGGATGAGTTCCTTCGCGCGCGGCTTGTGCAGGTCGAGCGCGATGCTCTTCTTGGAATGGTTGTGCTGGAAGTAGTACGTGCTCATCCCGTCGCGGACGAGTCCCAGCGCGCGCACGTGATCGCCGTGATGCGATCGTTCGATTTTGATCACTTCGGCGCCCAGCTCGCCCAGGATACGCGTGCATGTCGGTCCTGCCACGAAGTGAGTGAAATCGAGTACGCGAATTCCCTCGAGCATTCGGGGAGAATGATTTTCCATTTTGATGACGTCGCTCCGTTTCCCGTATCGCCCGCCGGCGGACGGCTTGCGATTATCCTAGAGCGTTGAAGCCCAATCGTTCAAACGCTCAGGCTGGGTCTGAGAAACGCGGGATTGGAACAATCTGTTGCTGTGCTACAATGTAATACGTGAAAGCCGAAACGATAACCATCCGACTCGACGAGGACCTGGCTCCGATTCTCGAGGAAGCGTGCCGCCGCTCGGGACGAACGCGCAGCGATATCGTGCGCGAAGCTCTGCGTCGCCATCTGGCCCAACTCCGTTTTGAGCGCCTGCGCCGGCGCGTGATGCCTTTCGCGGAAGCTCGCGGCTTCCTGACAGATGAGGACGTTTTCAAGAATGTCTCGTGAGGGTCTTCCCGGACACCAACGTGCTGGCCAGCGCGTTCGGCACGCGCGGCCTGTGCGCTGACCTCCTGCGCCTGGTCCTTGCCGAGCACGAACTCGTAACCGCCGAGGTCGTTCTCACCGAACTACGATCTGTGCTTGGAAGAAAATTCGGCGTTCCGAGCGGGACGGTTCGCGAGATTGAGGCTTTCCTGCGCGGCTATCACGTCGAACCGCACCCTAACGACGCCTTGAAATTGAAACTCCGCGATCGCAACGATGTCCTCGTTGTCACCTCTGCGGTGAACGCTAATGCCGAAATCCTGGTTACCGGAGATCGTGAGTTGCTAAATCTTCGACCGAAGCCGGCGGTCCTTCAAATCGTAGATCCCCGCACCTTCTGGAATCTTGCCGCGGCCAAGCGCAAGCCGGAAATCTGAGTCGCGCCAGGAACGATCGCTTGCCTACCGGACCGACTTCGCGAGGCAGTCGGCGCATACGCCGTAGAGTTCCATCTTGTGGCGGGTCAGCTTGGCGTGAAGCTCGCGCGCGACGGCTTCCTGGATACGCTCGATACTCTCGTTCGAGAACTCGATAATCCGGCCGCATCGCTCGCAGATGAAATGATCGTGATGGCGGTCGCGCACGATTTCGTAGCGCGCCTGGCCGTCGTCGAAATGACGCTCGTAAACGAGATCGCACTCCTTCAGAAGGCGCAGCGTGCGATAGATCGTCGCGTAGCCGACGTGAGGGCTGACTTTTTTGACCTCGGCGAAAAGCTCCTCGGCGCTGATGTGTCGTCCGAGTTCGAAAAATACGCGCGCGATATCGTCGCGCTGACCGGTCGATTTGAGACCCCGCTCCCGCAGGCGCACATGAAACAAATCGACCTGGCTGTGCGCATCAACGTGGGCCGTCGGTTCGACGATCGTGCGGCCACCAGCGCTTTCCACCGGGCGCGGCATATCGTGGTGGCCTACGATGGCTCGGAACCTGCCCCGATCGCGCGGCGCGCGGCAGGCGAGAGATAGACGGATTCGAGGTCGCGATCGCGAAGCGCCTCGGCGAGGAGTTCGAGTTGCTCATGGGCGGGCTGGTCGCGATCTATTATCACCAGGTTTTCCTCGCGCAGCCGGCAGGCTCCACCGCGCGCGCGATATCCGACCTCTCGCAGCAGCTTTTCGCGCCGGACTTTGACGCCCGAGCGCTCCGCCGCCTCGATCAGTTCCTCAACCACGCGCCGCAAACGCGATTCGCTGTGCTCAGTCATCGCAACCCGTCCTCTTGAGCATCGATGTCACCGCATGGTATCGCGGATTGCAGGTCGGGAGAAAAGCCGATGATAAAAAAAATCCTGGTCGGCATCGACACCTCCGAGCACTCCCGCAACGCGCAGGCCTATGCGCTTTATCTGGCGCGCAAGCTCAGCGCTGCCCTGATCGGGGTCCACGTCGTCGATATTGTCTCGATCGAAGGCTCCTTTTTCCATGATATCTCAGGTTCACTCGGACTTGAACCGTACCTGGATTTCTCTTCCAAGATGCGCGATGTGCTTACCCAGCGCGGCCGCGCGGTCCTCGATCAGTTCGTCGAGACGGCGCGTCGCGAGGGCGTCACGGTCGAGACCGTCCTCGATATGGGGATCGTTCCGAATCAGCTATGCGAGCGGGCGCGAGCCGCGGACCTCGTCGTCATCGGTCATCGCGGCGTCAACGAGCGCTTCTCGACGGGACTGCTCGGATCGACGGCCGAGAGCGTCGCGCGCAAATGCCCGCGTCCGGTGCTGATCTCGCCGATGCGATTCAACGAAATCACGAAGCCGGTGCTCGCGTATGACGGCAGCGAGCGGGGGTCACACGCGATGCGCCTCGCGGCGGATTTCGCCACGGATTTCGGCGTGCCGCTGACTGTTATCACGGTGGCGCGCGATATGAAGCTGGGGGAGCGCACGCTCGACGAGGCGCGCAAGTATTTCGAGTCGCGTCCGGTCAAGGTCGATTTCCTCACGCTCGCCGGCCACGCCAACGAGGAGATCGTGCGCTTCGTCAAGGATTTCAAAGCCGACCTGCTCTTCATCGGCGCATACGGCCACAGCCGGATTATCGAGATGGTGATCGGCTCGACGACGGAATACGTCCTGCCCAAAGCGGAATGCCCGGTGTTCCTGTCGCGGTAGGCGTCGCTAGCCCACTCGAATTGCCCTGCCCTGCGGTTCACTTCCTGTGTTTGGTAAGCTCCGAATGAGGTGACTTGTTCTCGGTATCATTAGTGTTAAATTGTTACCGTAGATTTGTCTGCGCTTGTTCCTCACCAAGTGTTTAGAGACGTCGCCGAGGAAGGAACGAGGTTGTGGTGTGCCAGAAATCGAGATTTCTACTCTAACGCCGACGGCAAGTTCGCCAGTCCCCGCTCCTGCCGGGAGTCGGTATCCTCGACTTTTGAGCCTGTCACGCCACATCCTAGGGCTCGGGTTTTGGACTTACGCGATTCTCAAGCTTTTCGTCTTAGACGTCGACGTCTATTTGGCGCACCGTTTTCTTCCCGAATATTATTGGTTGTTGCGGTACAAGTTATTACTGTTCGCTGGCGCTGGTTCATTGACATGGCTGTGCGTGCCGTCCAACGTTTTTTGGCCGCTCGTCCTTCACACGGCCTTTTACCCGATAATCTTGGCTACCTATTATCTGCCAAACTGGATTTTGAGGCGGCGTAGCTGGGTTTTCACTATAGCCTGCTTGAATAGTGTTTTGTCTTTTTTCACGTCCGTCAAATACAACTTCATAGGACTGACGGTTTTCGTGATTTCGTTCCTTGTCGTTATCAAGTCGCAGGAACGCATTTTTCTAATCCCGGCGCTGCTGGCTATCGCCGGAATCCTAACGGTTCTGTATGTGTATAGATTCGCGATTATATTCCGACCTTCGAAGGTTTTCCGACTCTACACCCGTGTCTTCAATTTTTTCGGCGAAAAAAGTGAGGCACTTTTTGTACCCGCAGACAAAACCCTCATCGAAACGCCGGTTGAGAACCTTAATGCAAATCAACTCCAATTGAGGACAACCAGCCTTCAGATGGCGATGATCTTCAACCGTCTGTGCATCTTCGCCGGAAAGAAACTGCGGGATTATCAGGAAAGCCGACTGGACGTTATCTCGTACATCGTCGGTTT
>DASPQU010000136.1:0-3674 GCA_035624805.1 Binataceae bacterium (SeqCode)
CAGCTTCGTATCAATGCAGAGTCGATGGGCGAAGACGGGATGGCGAAGCCGTCGGGCGGGACCGTAACTGCCTTCGAGCCGCCGTCGGGACCGGGCTTGCGGACGGACACTTATGCGTACGCCGGATACACAACCAATCCAAGTTTCGACTCGCTGCTTGCCAAGCTGATCTGTCATAGCGGGTCGCCGAGTTTCGCGGACCTGGTCAAGAAGGCGTATCGCGCGCTGTGCGAATTCCGGGTCGAAGGCGTGCCGACCAACGCCGGCTTCCTTCAGAACCTGATGCAACATCCGGCGTTCGCCGACAACCGGGTGTATACGCGATTCATCGAAGACCATATCGGAGAACTCGCGGCGCAAAACGGCTCCGGACTTCACCGCCGACTCTACTTCGATCAACCTGCGCCGTCTCCCGCACCGCGACTCGCCGGCGCGCGAATCAATTCGAGCGATCCGCTCGCCGTGCTTCATCACGGCAAGAGCGCCGGCACGCCCGCAGTTTCCGTTGCTGCGCAGCCGGAGGCTGTCGCACAAACGGCACAGCATGTCGCCGGGCCGGAGGGAACAACCGCGACGCTCGCCCCGATGCAGGGAACCATCGTCAGTATCGACGCGCGCGAAGGGGATCGGGTGCGTGCGGGTCAGCAGCTTCTCGTGATGGAAGCGATGAAGATGGAGCATGTGATCGCGGCGCATACCGCTGGAATCGTGCGCCAGATTGCGGTTGCGCCGGGCGATGCGGTTTTCGAGGGACATCCTCTCGTCTTCATCGAAGAAGCCGAGGTCGAGGCGGCAGAAGCCGCCGAGGCGCGAAAAGTCGACCTCGATTTCATTCGGCCCGATCTGGCGGAAGTCCACGAGCGTCACTCTGTCGGACTCGATCCAGCGCGCCCCGACATGGTTGAACGCCGCCGCAACACGCATCAGCGAACCGCGCGCGAAAACATCTACGATCTCTGCGACGCCGGCACGTTCGTCGAATACGGACCGATCGTAATCGCTGCCCAGCGCCGACGCCGCCAACTCGACGATCTGATCAAACGTACTCCGGCGGACGGAATGATCGCGGGCTTGGGAATGATCAACGGAAATCTATTCGACGAGTCCCGCGCGCGATGCGTCCTGATGTCGTACGACTACACGGTGCTCGCGGGCACCCAGGGCCAGCAGAACCATCGCAAGAAAGACAGGATGTTCGAGATTGCCGAAAAGTTTCGACTGCCAGTATTTTTTTTCACTGAGGGCGGCGGCGGACGCCCCGGCGATACGGACGGCGTCGGAGTCGCCGGTCTCGATTGTATGGCTTTCGCTTACTGGGGTGCGCTCAGCGGGCTCGTGCCGATAGTTGGCATCAATTCGGGGCGATGCTTCGCTGGAAACGCAGCGCTGCTCGGATGCTGCGACGTCGTGATTGCGACGGCGAATTCCAATATCGGGATGGGCGGACCTGCGATGATCGAGGGCGGCGGCCTGGGAATCTTTCGCCCCGAAGAAGTCGGACCGATGGATATCCAGAAGCACAATGGCGTCGTCGATATCGCGGTCGCCGACGAAGCGGAAGCGGTCGCCGTCGCGAAGAAATACATCTCCTACTTCCAGGGACCGGTATCGAAGTGGGAATGCGCCGACCAGCGACTGCTGAGAACCATCATCCCTGAAAATCGATTGCGCATTTACGATGTTCGCAAGGTGATCGAAACGCTTGCTGATACCGATTCCGTGCTTGAGCTTCGCCGCGATTTCGGGCTCGGGATGGTCACGGCGCTGATTCGAATCGAAGGTCGCCCGGTGGGGGTTGTCGCGAATAACCCGACCCATCTCGCGGGGGCGATCGACAGTCCCGGCGCGGACAAGGCCGCGCGTTTCATGCAACTGTGCGACGCGTTCGATATCCCGATCCTGTTCCTGTGCGACACCCCGGGCATCATGGTTGGCCCGGAAGTCGAGAAGACCGCGCTGGTAAGGCATGCCGCACGGATGTTCGTCACTGGTGCAAGCCTGAGCGTGCCATTCTTCACCATCGTGCTGCGCAAAGGTTACGGATTAGGCGCGCAGGCGATGGCGGGAGGCAGCTTCAAGGCTTCTGTCTTCACTGTCGCGTGGCCGACGGGAGAGTTCGGCGGGATGGGACTGGAGGGCGCGGTAAAGCTGGGATATCGCAACGAACTTGCAGCGGTCGAAGATCCGGCAGCGCGCAAAAAGCTGTTCGACGAGATGGTCAAGCGGATGTACGAGCATGGCAAAGCGGTGAACACTGCATCGCACTTTGAAATCGACGACGTGATCGATCCGCTGGATTCGCGCAAATGGATAATGGGCGCGCTGCGTTCGAGTCCGCCACCCCCGATACGCACCGGAAAAAAACGCCCGTGTATCGATACATGGTAGCGTAGCCGGATAGCCGGATTATCGTCTAATCACACGAGGTTCGTTGCCGGTTGGCCAAGGCATTCCTTTTGCATTTGGAATGGGACGTTATTTCTTATTCCCTTTAGTCGGTGCCGGGACGTTCTTGATGGAAGAAAGCGCGGGGGAGATCCGCCATCGCCAAGCAGATTGAACAAACTATCCAAGTAGCTGCGAGTTCATCGCGCGTGGCGGTGTATCGAGAACGATCTCTTTTCTCTGTTTTCAAACCCGAAATCATGATTGTTCTTGCCCTCGGTCTGGCGATTTTCCTGCCGTCGCTGAGCGGCGCTCCACTGTTGGATTGGGACGAGGCCACATACGCGGAAGTAGCCCACGAGGCGAACGCGTCGCACGATTTCGCGGACTTCACCTGGAACGGAGCCCCCTACGTCAAGAAGCCGCCGTTGCTATTTTGGGCGACCGCTGCCTCTTTTCGTGCACTGGGCGAGAGCGAATTCTCGGCGCGCCTCCCATGCGCTCTGTTCGCGCTGGGCACCATGCTCGTACTCTATTTCAGCGGATTGTGGGCGGCTGGGCGCCTTGTGGGAACGGTCGCTGCGTTGATTCCGCTCGGCTTTTACTTTTTCGTCGCGCGCGGAGGCCGAGAGTGTGCGACCGACGCACCGCTGATATTTTTCAGTTCGCTCGCGATGTATGTGACGCTAAAGGCACGCGCGAATCGTTGGTGGACATGCATAGCGGGTGCTGCCGTCGGTTTGGCCATCCTTAGCAAAGGCGCGGCGGGCCTGATACCGGCGATCACTTTGGGCATCGCGATATTCGTCCTGCCCGGTTTTTCCTCAATCGGCGTTGGTGGCCTCGCGATCTTCGTCGTGTCTGCGAGTGTTGTCGCGGCGCCCTGGTATATGCATAGCGCGCTGCATAATCCACTTTTCTGGAAAAGTTTCGTGCAACATGAAACGCTCGCCCGCCTGAGCGCTCATCTGGAAGACGAATTCCAGCCAGCGAGCTTCACCATCCGCACCTATCTCGACCAGATAGCGTTCCTGTGGCCGATAGTGATCGGACTGGTCGCAGCGCTGGCCCCTCGCGCGAAGGACCGCATCGAGCGTAGGACGCTCACCGCGATGCTTCGCGGCGACACCGGAGCCGCAGTTTCGATCTGGACGCTGTGGCTGGCGGTCGCGCTCACCGCCGCGATCATCGTTCAAACTCGCCTGGGCTGGTATATCCTGCCCGCGCTGATTCCTACGGCATTGATCGCGGCGGCGACGCTCGGATCGATGTTGTTGCAGCAGGGCGCC
>DASPQU010000137.1:0-5010 GCA_035624805.1 Binataceae bacterium (SeqCode)
AGATACTTGCCGTCGAATTCGCAATAACCCTTCTCCAGACCTTCGATGATCATCTCGGCGTATTCGATGAATCGCTCGCGCGACTCTCCGAGCGGGACGCGGAATCCCTCGAACTCGATTCGCGCCAGCCCGCGCCCCAAGCCGAGAAGCATCCGCCCGTTCGACTGATGATCGACGACCGAAACCTGCTCGGCCACGCGAATCGGATCGTGCCACGGCAGCACGACGACCATCGAGCCGAGCTGGATGTTCTTCGTGCGACCTGCGTAATACGACAGGAACTGCAGAACGTCCGGGCACATCGTGTAGTCGTCGAAATGATGTTCGACGCTCCAAATCGAATCGAAGCCCAGAGGTTCATACAGATCCCCGATCTTCAGCTCTCGCTGATAGACTTCGTAGTCCGAACGCTCGTTGAACGGATTTTGGAAAATTACCGCGCCGCCTACCTTCATTGATGGATCTCCTGGCCCAGCATCCCGGCTTGGGCTGGTTAAGTGAGGTCTGTTTCGGTCAGTACAGCCTCGCGGCGCTGCTTGTCAAACGCGCGGATCTAGCAGCCGAAAGGCGATATAATGCATACTTCTTAGGCCGGAGAAATCGAACGTGACCATAGACTTTCGTACAGATCCGTCTCGCTATCGGCACTGGCGGCTTCATTTTGAAGGTCCGATCGCGACGCTCACGATGGACGTCGACGAGACGGGCGGGATCGCTCCCGGCTATGAGCTCAAGCTGAATTCATACGATCTCGGCGTCGATATTGAGTTGAACGACGCTGTCCAGCGTATCCGCTTTGAGCATCCCGAGGTGCGCGCGGTCGTGATCACGTCGGGCAAGGAGCGGGTGTTTTCGGCGGGCGCAAACATCAGGATGCTGGCCCAATCGAGCCATCCCTTCAAAGTCAATTTCTGCAAGTTCACGAACGAGACGCGATGCGCGATCGAGGATGCGAGCGCGCACTCGGGTCAGAAATACGTGACCGCGATCGCCGGCTCGTGCGCGGGCGGCGGCTACGAAATCGCGCTCGCGACGGATTACATCGTGATGGCCGACGACGGCAACACGAGCGTCTCGCTGCCCGAAGTTCCGTTGCTCGCGGTCCTGCCCGGCACCGGAGGGCTGACGCGCCTCGTCGACAAGCGTCGGGTGCGCAGCGATCGCGCGGACTTCTTCTGCACCACGGAAGAAGGCATCAAGGGCAAGCGCGCCACTGATTGGCGCCTGGTCGACGAGGTGGTCGCGCGCACGCAGGTGATGCATACGGCCTACGCGAGCGCTGCTGAACTCGCGTTGCGCTCGGATCGTCCGGAAAACGCGCAAGGCGTTCTTTTGCGTCCGCTCGATCGCACGATCGGCGGCGATCGGATTTCGTACCGAAACTTGAATGTCGCAATCGACCGGCAGCAGAGCTGCGCATCGATTACCATCAAGGGACCGCAGGGCCACGCACCGGCGCGTATCGAAGATGCCTTCGCGCTCGGGTCTGATTTCTGGCCACTCGCATTCGCGCGTGAACTCGAGGACGCCATCCTGCACCTGCGCTTCAACGAGGAAGCGATCGGCGCTTGGATTTTCCGATGCGAAGGCGGGGCGGCATACGTCAAATCTCACGACGATTTCCTGATCAAGCATCGAGACGACTGGTTCATCCGAGAGGTCACCCTGTATCTCAAACGCACGCTCAAACGGCTCGACGTGAGCGCCCGATCGTTGTTCGCGCTGATCGAACCCGGATCATGCTTTTCCGGCACGCTGCTCGAATTGGCAATGGCTGCCGATCGAACTTACATGCTGTGCTGGACGCACGAGGGCGAAGAATCTACGCCGGCCCAAATCTCGCTCAGCGCGATGAACTTTGGGCCGCTGCCGAAATGCAACGGCCTGGCTCGAATCGAAACCCGTTTTCTGGGCGACTCCGAGCGACTCGCCAGACTGCGCGCCCATCTTGATCGCGACTTCGATGCCGAGGAAGCGGAAGCTCTGGGTCTGGTGACGTTCGCGCCCGACGAGATCGATTGGGAGGACGAGGTGCGTATCGCTATCGAGGAGCGCGCGGCGTTTTCTCCCGACGCCCTGACCGGGATGGAGGCGTCGCTGCGATTCGCTGGACCGGAAACGATGGAATCGAAAATCTTCGCGCGGCTTGCGGCGTGGCAGAACTGGATTTTCCAGCGTCCGAACGCGATCGGAGACAAGGGCGCGCTCAAGGTCTACGGCAGCGGCAAGCGTCCCGAATTTGATCCGAGGAGAGCCTGATGGCGATCGACTATTCCCAGCTAATTCCGAACAATGTGAACCTCTCCGACGACCGACGCCTGCAGCGCGCGCTCGAAGCGTGGCAACCCGGTTATCTCAGCTGGTGGGCTGAGATGGGTCCGGAGGGATTCCAAGCCTCGGACATATATCTGCGGACGGCGACTTCGGTCGATGCGAAAGGATGGGCAACCTTCGGGTACGTCAGGATGCCAGAATATCGATGGGGGATTTTTCTCGCTCCTGAAGAGGTCGGGCGTTGTATCGGCTTTGGTGAGCATGGCGCCGATCCTGTCTGGCGCGAAGTTCCGGGTGAGCATCGCGGCACGCTGCGCCGCCTGATCGTCACGCAGGGCGACACCGAACCGGCCTCCGTCGAGCAGCAGCGACATCTCGGAAAGACTGCGCCGTCCCTTTATGACCTGCGCAATCTGTTTCAGGTGAACGTTGAGGAAGGACGCCATCTGTGGGCGATGGTTTATCTGCTGCATGCCCATTTCGGACGCGACGGCCGCGAAGAAGCCGAGGCTCTTCTGACGCGACGCTCAGGGAGTCCGGATAATCCGCGCATCCTTGGCGCATTCAACGAGCGGACGCCCGACTGGCTGTCGTTCTTCATGTTCACCTATTTCACCGATCGCGACGGCAAGTATCAGCTCGCAAGCCTCGCCGAGTCGGGATTCGATCCGCTCGCGCGCACATGCAGATTCATGCTGACCGAGGAAGCGCATCATTTGTTTGTCGGCGAAACCGGCGTCGCGCGGGTAATCGAGCGCACGTGCGACCTGATGAAGCGCCACGGCACCGATCGCGTGCTCGAGTTCGGCGGAATCGATCTCGACATCATCCAGCGCTACATCAATTTCCATTACTCGGTGTCGCTCGATTTGTTCGGCGGCGAGTTCTCAACCAACGCTGCGAATTACTATACGGCCGGTCTTAAAGGACGCTTCCGCGAGGCTGATCTTAAGGACGACCATCGCCTCGCGGATACAGCCTATCGTGTGACGAAACTCGAGGACGGGCGAATCGTCGAAACCGAGCATCCCGCCCTTCTCGCGCTCAACGAAGTTCTGCGCGATGCCTACATCGCGGATTCGGCGCGCGGTCTCGCGCGATGGAACAAAGTCATCAGGGATTGCGGAATCGATCGCGAACTGACGCTGCCCCATCGCGGATTCCGTCGCGCAATCGGGCACTTCGCCGACGCAAGCATAACGCCCCAAGGCGCCGTGGTTTCGGCGGACGAATGGGAGCGTCGCAAGGCCGCGTGGCTGCCGACCGCGAAGGATTTACATGCCGTAGCTTCGCTGATGACCGGAGAAACGCGACCCGGAAAATTCGCTTCATGGATCGCGCCGCCGGCGCGAGGTATCAATGGGCAGAGCGTCAATTTTGAATACGTCCGGCGTCTCCCGTCCTAGGCAGCGTCTGCACAAGTGCGGAGCGCTGCGCGGACGCGGAACCGGTACCGGCTTCGCTTGGGCGAAGCTGTCCAAGAGCCCTCGACTGCGTTCGTGTTGCTCACTTCGCTCGGGATGACAAATAGGCGCGTTGGTATAGGCACCAGGAGGTTTTTCGACCGATGGTCCCAAGGATAGGGCGCGCCTCTTTTCACAATTCCCGGCGCGGATCATAATTGGTCGCCTTCGACACTTATGGGTGCACTCGGCGACGAGTTGAATCTTTTCCTTATCCGAACCGATGCCTGGCAGGTAGCGATTCTGCTTGGCGCCGCGATGCTTATTGCTTGGGGTCTGGGTATCGCGCTGGGCGGCAGGCTCAGAGCGCAAGGCGTTGAAAATGTCAGTTCCCCCACCGAGCAAGCCAGCCTTGCGCTATTGGGCTTGCTGCTCGCCTTCACCTTCGGAATGTCGATCAGCAAGCACGACACTCGGCGAGAAGCGGCAGTACATGACAGCAACTCGATCGGTGACTTTTACACCTGCGTCAGGCTGCTCAAGGAACCCGTCAGGGGAAGGCTTTCCGATAAAGTCCGCGAATACACAGCTCTTCGCCTCTCGCTAACCCGGCCGATCCGCACAGAGACTGAAATGCAGCAGGGCCTTTCCAAACTGGAGGCCCTTCAATCCGATATGACCGACCTGGTTTCACAGGCAATCAACGAAGGCACCCCGATTGCTGTTCCCCTTACGCAAACCTTGAACGGGCTGACGAGCAGTCACGCGTCGCGCGTCGCGGCGGTTCGCGACCGCCTTCCCGCATCGATCGTTATTCTTTTGTTTATTGCAGCTTTGGCCTGCACGTTCCTGCTCGGACGCGAACAGAGCATCGAGGGTCATGTCGAAATCAGTGCAACGCTCGCCCTGATTGCGATAGTAGCCGCGGCGGTTTGGGTCACACTCGATCTCAACCAGCCCTATCGCGGGATGATTCGCGTCAGCGAGGAGCCGATGCAGCGCCTGTACACCTCGATGGGCCCGGCGCCTTCTGCGGCACCCTCGCCGTCTCACTGAAGCGAGAGATCGACGCGCGTCGTTTTACCCTTGTCGGTAATCCCGCTCGTGTCGAGCTTCGGCGCGGTTACCATGATCCTGCTCTTGTCCATTTTCGCGGACAGATAGGAAAGGACCGCGTCGACTCGCGCGTTCGCCAGCGCCTTGAGGTCTTCATCATTTGCGCTCGAGTGTTCGAGCATCAGCTTGCGCACCTCGTCGGGCTCCAACGTTTTCGTCAGGCCGATTGCGTTTTTCGGCTTTTCGAACTTCGCTGCTTTGTAGGCGCGCCAGAGAT
>DASPQU010000138.1:0-2713 GCA_035624805.1 Binataceae bacterium (SeqCode)
GCCTGAACCAAATCAGAGGTGAATCATGAGAGACGGATTCAAGATCGTCGATACGGACACCCATCTGATGGAACCCGATTACGTGTTCGAGAAATATATCGATCAACGCTACAAGTCCGCGGCGCCGAAAATGGGAATCGCGCCCGAATCGGGACGGCGCACGTTTATCGTCGAGGGCGAACCGTTCACGCGCGAGAAAGGCAAGTATCCGATGGCGGCGCCAGCATTTCTGAAAGCCGTCGGCAACGCGATGAAGCGATTCGAGAGCGCGGCCAAGCAGGGATTCAGTCCGGAAAGCCGCCTTCATGACATGGACGAGCAGGGTGTCGATGTCCAGATCATCTATCCAACCGCGGCGGGGCAAATGCTCGGGCGCGAGTTTCGCGACGCCAGGCTGCTCGCGGCGTGCTGTCGCGCGTACAACGATTGGAGCGCGGATTTCTGCTCGAAGGATCCGAAGCGGATGCGATGGGCTGCCATTCTGCCTATGCAGGACGTTGACGAAGCGATCGCGGAAGCGCATCGCACCGCCAAAAACGGCACGGTCAGCTTTTATGTGCGTCCGAATCCCGTGCGTGGTCGCGCGATCTTCCACGACGATTATCTGCGGCTGTGGGCCGAGGTCGAAAAAATCGGCGTTCCGATCTCGACGCACGAGTCCGCGTCATCTTCCGTGCCGTCGTTCGGCGATCGCATGGATACCCACGTCTCCGGGCACATCCTGTCGCATCCGTTCGAGGCGATGGCGGCGATGGCGGGCCTTATCTGGTACGGCGTGATAGAAAAGCTGCCCAAGTTGAAGATCGTTCACGTCGAGGCGGACGGCGGATGGGTTCCGTATTGGCTGCAGCGGATGGAACAGCATTGGAATTTCAGCGGCAACGCCGAACATGAATATCTCACGCGGCGCCCGACCGAGTATTTCAAATCGAACTTCTTCGTGGCGTTTCGCGGCGACGAGCCCACGATGAAATCCGCCATCGATCTGGTTGGCGACGACAACTTTTTGTGGGATACCGATTATCCGCATCCCGACGGCACTTTTCCGTGGGGTGTCAAAGCGATGCTCGAGCAGCCGATATCGGCGCAGAGCAAGCGCAAGATATGGTGGGACAACGCGGTGCGCGCGTTCAATCTCGAATAGAGCAACCGGACATGGATTTCGAATACAGCGCCGAGCAGGAAGCCTTTCGCAAGAAAGTTCGCACATGGCTGGCGGAGAATCTCTCCGACGATCTCAAGGTCGACGATCCCTGGGACGAACGCGTCGCGCCGACTCGCGAAATTTTTGAGAAGCGTCGCGAATGGCAGCGCAAGATGGCCGCCGCGGGATGGGCCGGCCTGGCGTGGCCCAAGGAATACGGCGGCGGTGCGGCAAGCATCATCGAGCAGGACATCTTTGACGAGGAGTACGCGCGCGTCCGCGCTCCCGTCCTGCCCGGATATTCCGGCTTCATGATGTGCGGGCCGACGCTGATGCATTGGGGGACCGAAAAGCAGAAGAAATTCTTCATCCCGCGAATCCTCAACGGCGACCATATCTGGTGTCAGGGATACTCCGAGCCCAACGCGGGCTCCGATCTCGCAGGAATCCAGACGCGCGCCGAGGATCGCGGCGATTCGTTCATCCTCAATGGACAGAAGGTGTGGACGTCAGCCGCGCAGTTCGCCGACTGGATGTATCTGCTTGCGCGCACCGATCCCAATGCGCCCAAGCATCGCGGCATCAGCTATCTGCTGCTCGACATGCACAGCCCCGGCGTCGAGGTGCGCCCGCTTGTCCTGATGAACGGCCATGCGCATTTCAACGAAGTTTTTTTCGACAACGTCCAGGTGCCGAAAGAGAATCTCGTCGGGCCGATCAATGAAGGATGGAAGGTCGGGATGACGACGCTGATGTACGAGCGCGGCGGCGCTGGCGGCAGCGGTTATGGATCGCAGGTGCGCCGGCTCGCGGACCTTGCCAAGAGCGTCCAGATCGGCGGGCGTCGCGCGTGGGATCAGGAATGGGTGCGGCAGCGGCTCGCGCAGTTTCTAATCGAATGCGAAGCCGCGAAGTACGTGCGACTGCGATCGCTTACGCGACATCTCAAAGGTCAGCCGCCCGGCCCCGAAGGTTCGATTCTCAAGCTGTTCACCTCGGAACTCGGCGTGCGCATCGCGCAGTTCTCGACCGAGTTGCTCGGGCCATTCGCGACCGTCAATGAAACGACGGGCGAAGTGCCTGACGCGCCGCGATGGTACAATCGGGTGCTGAGCTCGCGTCAATACACGATCGCGGGCGGCACCAGCGAAATCCAGCACAACATCATCGGCGAACGCGTCCTGGGATTGCCGAAATGATCGCCTCATCTCTATTCGTCATCCTGAACGACTAGGAGGACATCCCTCGATGCAACCGCAACTGCTATTCGACATCACCGCGTATCTCGCAGACGCGATTTCCATCCTCGGCACCCATCAGGGCGACCGCCTAATCATCTATGTGACCGGCGGAAAATTCGAAGGTCCGAAACTCAAGGGCGAAGTCCTGCCGGGCGGCGGCGACTGGTTCCTGATGCGGCCCGACGGTATCGGCGAGCTCGACGTGAGGATCGTGCTCAAGACAGACGATGGCGAGTTCATCTATGTCGTTTACAAGGGCAAGGCGAAGTCGTCGAAGCCGGGCGAGCTTCCCGATTGGATCCGCACCGCGCCCACTTTCGAAGTATCG
>DASPQU010000139.1:0-2704 GCA_035624805.1 Binataceae bacterium (SeqCode)
GTGCCGGGCGTGAATCGGAGCCTGACCTCAATCGTCGCGGACTAACACCGTGTCTGACCCTGTTTCCAAGGCGACTTTGCAGAGCCTCTCCCGGATCAGGGAGAGGTCGGAGCATTTTTTTGCTCCGGGTGAGGGTCGTCATCGCGATATTTTCGGCAAGTGAGACGAACGATACTATGGCTGAACTGCCGGTAATCAAGCGGCTGCGCAAAGAGATGGAAACTCTCAAGCGCGAATTAACCGTCGAACTCCCCAAGGAACTCGAGCGCGCCCGTGCCCACGGCGACCTTTCCGAAAACGCGGAATGGGCGATGGCGAAGCAGCGGCAGGAGTTCCTGCGCGCGCGGCTTAACAACCTCGAAGCCCGCGTTTCCGAGCTCGCGACCATCAACCTCGATTCCATCCCGCGCGATACCGTGGGACTCGGCAGCAAGGTCGCGCTCGAAGACCTCGACGACGGCGGCACGACCGAATACGAAATCGTGGTTCCCGAGGAAGTCGACGGCGCGCAAAACAAGATCTCGCTGTCGTCGCCGCTCGGGCGCTCGCTGATCGGCAAGGGCGAGGACGACGACATCGAAGTTCAAACTCCCAAGGGCAAACGCTCCTACATGATTAAGAAGCTCACGACGATTCACGAACTGCTCGCGATGGAAAACGGCGAAGCATCCAAGGAGTAGGTGATCGCGATGGCTATCAAGCAGCAGAAGCCCCGAGAGGCCCATCAGACGCTCAAGTCCAGTCCGGGTGCGATTTACCTCGACGTGAGAACCGAGGGCGAATTCGCGAACGGACACGCCGAGGGCGCGATCAACGTCCCGGTAGTGTTCGTCAAGGGGCCGGGGCAGATGGAGCCCAACGCCGATTTTCTACCGGTCGTCGAAAAGATCCTGTCGAAAAACACGAAGCTGGTCGTAGGATGTCAGGCGGGAGGGCGCTCGCAGCGCGCGTGCGAGATCCTTGATGGGGCAGGTTACGGCGACTTAACCAATGTCGTCGGCGGGTTCGGCGGACAACGCGATCAATCGGGCGCGATTGTCGTTAAAGGGTGGCGCGATGAGGGGCTTCCTGTTTCCTGGGAGACGGGAGACGCGAGCTATCAGGCGCTTCGCAGGAAGGCCGGGCTCTGAGTCTCGATGGCGATTCGCCTCACACGCATTTACACCCGCACGGGCGACAAGGGCACGACCGCGCTGGTCGGCGGCAGCCGCGTCGCCAAGGAAGGCCTGCGGCTGGAAGCCTATGGCACGATCGACGAGCTCAACGCGATCGTCGGAATCGTGCGCACCTATCTGCCCGAGTATCGCGACCGAATCGGCGACGATTTTGCGTGGTACGCCGAGATGCTGCGGCGCATCCAGAATGAACTCTTCGATGTCGGCTCCGAGCTCGCGACCCCGCTCGATGCGGAATATCCCGGGATGCACAAGATGAGCGAGGCGGAGGTCAAGGTCCTCGAAGACGAGATGGATCGGATGGAGAAGGAACTTGCGCCGCTCAACTCATTCGCGCTCCCGGGCGGCGGCGTCCTCAACGCGTTCCTGCATCAGGCGCGCACAGTATGCCGTCGGGCGGAGCGAGTATGCTGGGCGCTCAAGCGGCAGGAACCGATAGGAGAGCAACTGCTGGTTTACATCAACCGGCTGAGCGACCATCTGTTCGTGCAATCGCGATGGGTCGCCAAGCGCCTGGGCGAACCCGAATTCCTATGGGATCGCGGCCTGAGGCTCGCGCGTGATCCTGGGCCTAACTCTAGGAAGAAGTAAGCCTGTCTACTCGGAAATCGCTATCGCAGCGGGACTGGCCAGCAGGGTAGACGGTCCGCTGATCACCGCAATCGGAGCGACGTTCCCGTTCGACCCGGCGGCGAACTCCAGGACGATCTCTTGCCAACCGTTTTCGCGGGGATTGAAGAAAGGAATGGCACTCAACGCATAGATGTTGCCCGCACGATCAAACGCGATCGCGTACGCCGAAGAAAGCTGCGTAGCCGATCCTGTGATGACTGCCTTCGGCGCGACGTTGCCGTCTGCGCCCGGCGGGAAAATGCGAATCGCATTGCCATCACACACGTACAAGTTCTCTGCAGCATCTGTGGCCAGCGGGCCCGGAGCGAGAAATCCTGTAGCAGGACCTGTTATATTCGCGAGTGGTGTCGCATCGCCATCGCTGCCGGCTGCGAACTTGAGAATGCCGCCAACGCCATGCCAATTGTCCCACCAGGCGATGTAGACGTTGTTCGACGCATCCGTCGCGATACTCTCCGGATAAGCCGTGCTGCTCAGACCTGTGTTCTTGTTGCTGATGACTGCGATTGGGGCCGTAGGAATCCCGTTGCTTTGTCCGGCGAACTCTAAGGCGAATTGCCCGAATCCGCTTGGGACAACATAGGCGTTTCCCGACGAGTCCAACGCGAATGAATTGAAGTACTCGTTGGTGTTTCCATCTCCGAACACCGCAATCGGTGCTGCGTTGCCGAGACTTGCGGCGGAGAATCTTGAGATAATAGCCTGCAAGCCGTCCTCAAAGCGTATCCCCGCGACGTATATGTCGCCCGAAGGTCCAACGCCAATGCCGACGGGCGAGTCTATCCCGACGGCTGTCGCTGCGATTGTGGTTGTTGGCGCGGAATAGCCGTTCGAACCCGGTGCGAAAGTGTAAAGCTTACTGTGCATGAAATCCGGGACGAACAGTTGCCCATCGC
>DASPQU010000140.1:0-2312 GCA_035624805.1 Binataceae bacterium (SeqCode)
CGCACGGGGCGAACTCTGCTTCGGGACGATCGATTCGTGGCTAACCTTTCGGCTGTCGGGCGGGGCCGCTTTCGTGACCGACTATACCAACGCATCGCGCACGATGATGTTCAATCTGGAGCGTCGGACGTGGGATGAAGAGATGCTCAGAATGCTCGACGTGCCCAACGAGATGCTGCCGGGAGCAATCAGCTCGCGCGGACCTTTCGCGGAAACGGCCACGGGGACGATCGGCAGCCGTCCGATTCCGATCGGCGCTGCGATAGGAGACCAACAGTCGGCGCTGTTCGGGCAGGGCGCCGTCAGGCCCGGCGACTCGAAAGCGACGTACGGAACCGGCGCCTTCATGTTGATGAACACCGGAGGGGATCCGGTGTTTTCCAAGCATCGGCTGATTACCACCGCCGCGCTGGGCTCGGAAGGCGAACCACATTACGCGATCGAAGGCTCGGTGTTTATAGCGGGCGCCGCGATTCAGTGGCTGCGCGACGAATTGCATTTGATTCGTAATGCGGCGGAAACGAGCGTCATCGCGCGGCAAAGCCGCGATCGCTCGCATCCCTACCTGATTCCGGCGTTCGTCGGACTGGGTGCTCCGCACTGGGATGCGGATGCTCGCGGCGCTATCGTTGGAATTACCCGCGGAACAAATCGCGCGGATATCGTGCGCGCCGCGCTGGACAGTATCGCGTATCAGGTGCGCGACGTGATTGTTGCGATGGAAGGCGATATCGGCGTGCGCATCGCGGAGCTGCGGGCTGATGGAGGAGCGGCCGAGAATCCATACCTGATGCAGTTCCAGGCGGATCTGCTAAACCGTCCGGTGCGAAGAGCCCGGATGGCCGAGACGACCGCGCTCGGAGCCGCGATGCTCGCCGGTCTGAGTGTCGGCGTATGGAAATCTGCTGCAGCGCTCGACAAGCTGCGCGGTCCCGGAATTGTATTTCGTCCTCGGATGAACAGTGAGGAGCGCGAACGGCTCATCCAGGGATGGAATCAGGCGATATCGCGCGTCCTCGTGTCGGGTCGCGGCGAATCGTAAGCCGAGCCTTCGCATCCTGAGCCTCGATTAAAATGGAAAGCCCGCGAGTGTCGGTTCTGTTTTCCGATCAGTTCGATGAAGCGGCGGCGATGCTTGCGAGGGCGTTTGTCGACGATCCGTTAATGTGGGCGCTGCTGCCGGAGGTTCGCGAACTGTCCGAGCGCGTGCGAAGAATCACCACGATGTTCGAGACCATCCTTGCCCTTGAGGGACGCGACGCCCAGCCGGTGCTCGGAGTAATGATCGACGGCAAGGTGGCGGCAGCCGCTATAATCGAGGGCGCGCAGCACGAGTCGCTAACGGGCGTTCTTATTGACGGGATAAGGCGCGGGCCCGGAATGATCCGAGCGTTAGGATGGGGAGGTACGCTGCGCTCGGTCGAGGTCTTGCGCACGCTGGCGCAGAATCATCCACCAGAGCCGCACATCTACCTTAACTTTCTTGGAGTCGACCCTAATTATCAAAGACATCATCTGGGGACCGCGCTGGTCTCACATCTGCGGGAACTTGTGACGGAGCGCGCGAATCTCTGCGGTGTATATTTGGAAAATTCGGTTCCAGCGAATGTTCCGTACTACCAGGCGCGTGGATATCAGATAACCGGCGAAATATTTCCGCTCGGAGTTCGGATGTGGCAAATGATGCAGTACCGACCGGCGTGACCGGTCGACCTTTCAGATCAGCTATTCCGACGGCTCAGAGTCGTCGTTGTCCGAGCGCCGTTTGTCGGACGGTCGTATCACCGTGACCTGCAGACCGTGCGAGGTCCATCCGACGTCGAAACCAACGACGTCTCCTTCGCTAATCAGATCAATCCCAGCCATGCTGCCGCCGAATCCGGCGCCGACTACGCGCACAAACGGGAACTGGAAAGGTATCTCTTTTCCCGAGTGAGACCGTACGACTCCGCGCCCACGCGAGCGATCCAGACGCATGATCATGCCGGGATAGAAGTTGCTCGGAAATCTTTCGCTGTCGAATTCGTCAGCCATTGACGTTGATCGAAATATCACCCGCTGTCGACGTTGAGAAGACGCGCGCCATCAAAGGGGTAGAGCGGTACGGAACATAATGAAACGCCCGAGCATCTCGCCGACCAGGACCGAGAGCACCGCGATGTAGAGAAGGCCGGTCGCGGCCATCGTTTGCGGAATCTTGAGCGTATGCCAGCACATCCAGATCAGGGCGCCCGTGGCGACCGGTCCCAGGATGATCCGCGCCGATAGTAGGCCGGCGTGAGAATCGAAAAGCGACGCAACCGCAGCGGCTG
>DASPQU010000141.1:0-4803 GCA_035624805.1 Binataceae bacterium (SeqCode)
AAATCGCCCGAATACCGATTGATAGCTGTCGAAGCCGCCGGCGACCTGCAGCGATGCCGTGTTGGCCTCGCTAACCGCGACGTTCAAATCGATCTTGTCGGGTTGCTGCGAGGGCGTTGTCGTAATTCGCGAATCGGAGAAAAAACCCAGCCGGTCCAGCCGTTTTTTGGAATCGCGAATCGCCTCTGCCGAGTAAGGTTCCTGCTCCTGCAACTGCATCTCGCGGCGTATGACTTTGTCGGCGGTCTTGGTGTTGCCGGTGATTTGGATCCGGTTGACGAGGACCTCGCGCCCGGGATTGATGTCGAACATTATGTTGACCACCCGATTGGCAGGCTCGAGCTGGGTCTTCGGGTCGACGCTTACGAACGCATAACCCCGATTCGAATAGAAGTCCGACAATTGCAGCTCGACGTGCTGCATGTTGGTGCCGCGAAATTCATCGCCGGGCTTGATCGTCACCAGCTTTTCAAGTTCGGCGCGCGGAAACTTGAGGTCTCCGCTGATTCCCACGGTTCCGACCCTGTAAAGCGGGCCCTCATCGATATCAAATTTCAGCGTGATGTCGGTTCCGTGGCGTAGCACGTCGGGTTCGTTGACGTGAACGTTCAGATAGCCGTGGTCGTAGTAGAAAGCGCCGAGTCGGTCGACATCATCCTGAAGCTTCTTATGGTCGAGGATCCCGGAGCCGGTAATAAAGCTCAGAAAATTGTGAGTCCCGGTCTCGAGCTGCCCGCGCAGTTCGCGCGAGCTAAACGCTCTATTGCCGGAGAACACGATCTTAGTGATCCGGACCTGTGGCCCTTCGACGACGTCGAACTCCTCAATCGCCGTATTGTCGGGCTTGCTGATGGTGCGGTACGTGACGCGCGCATCGAGGTAGCCTGCGTTTTCGTACACTTCTTTCAGCGCTTTGCGGGTTTCGGCGCTGCGGACCGGATCCAGGATCGAGCCGCTGTGAACTTTAATCGCGGCGACAATTTTATCGTCGGTCGGGCGAAATGCCTTCATTCCCTCGATTTTAACGTCGGTAATCTGGGGGCGCTCTTTGACTCGATAGATAAGGATCTCGCGTCCGTTCTCGGTCGTTTCGACGGCGGTAACGTTGTCGAAAAACCCCATCTGATAGATCGACTTAATGTCGTTGTCGACCAGAGCGGACTCCAGAGGCTGCCCTTCGCGCTGAGTGATGTGGACCTTGATCGCGTCTTCTTCGACGCGCTGATTGCCCTCGATCCTGATTGCCGAGACAATCGGTCCCTGTGCTGCCGCGTCGCCGCCAAACCAACTCGCGAGGACGCACGCCCCCGATATAATTAGGGCGAGCGCGTAGACCTTGCGCGCGATTGATCTGCTTTGAATCACGGGGAAGACACCGAAACGGCGAACACGCTAGTCAATCAGGTGCGTTGAGTAAACGCCGCGACGCCAATTGCCCCATACGAGGCAGAGTTTTTTCCATCGCGCGCCCAGCGCGCGATCATCGCCGCGGTTCATCGAACAGCCGCCCGTCTTTCAGCCGCAAGGCCCGCCCCATGCTTCGCATCAGGCGTTCGTTATGAGTCGCTATGATCAGTGTGATGTGCAACTCGCGATTGAGCCGATGGAGAAGATCGTGGACTTCGTCGGCGGTATCGGGGTCGAGATTGCCTGTCGGTTCGTCTGCAAGCAGCAACCGCGGCTGCAGCACGACCGCCCGCGCGACCGCGACGCGTTGCTGTTCGCCGCCCGACAACTCGGCCGGGCGCCGATGCGTCTTGTCGGCCAGACCCACCCTCGCAAGCATCTCCTGCGCATGCGCCTGCGCCTTGGCCTGCGCCATCCGTGCGATCAGCGCCGGCATCATCACATTCTCCAGCGCACTGAAATCGGCCAGCAAGTAGTGAAACTGGAAGACGAAGCCGAGTTTGAGGTTGCGGAAATCGGCCAGCGCCTTGTCGTCAAGCGCAAACAGGTCCTCGCCCTCGAAAAACACCTTGCCCGAGGTCGGTCGTTCAAGACTGCCAAGCACGTGCAGAAGCGTGGACTTACCAACTCCGGATTGTCCGACAATTGCGATTTCCTCTCCGGGTTCGACGATCAGGTCGAGCCCGCGCAAGACGCGGATTTCGCGATCCGCGTCGTAAAAGGTTTTGGTGATGTCGCGGGCTTGAATCAGACTCGAAGCGCCGGGCGCCACGGGGCGCGAGACGGAAGCCGCGCCCTCATTCATAGCGGATAACCTCGACAGGCGAGAGTGTGCGCGCTTTCCAGGCTGGGTAAAACGCCGCGCCGAGACAAAGCGCAATCGCCGCGACGGCAACGGCCGCGAAATTCAACGGATAAAGCGTTACCGGCACGTAGCTGATCATGAACATGTCGGATGGAAGCTTTATCAGGTGATACTTGCCGACCAGAAAAGAAAACACAAAACCCGAGCCGACCCCCACGATCGTTCCGACCAGGCCGAGCGCTGCGCCTTCGCAAAGAAAAATCGATGCGACCGATCCTGCCCGCGCGCCCATCGCACACAGAATCGCAATTTCCTTGCGCCGCTCCATCACCACCATGACCAGGGTTGCGATGATGTTGAACGCGGCAACCACTACGATCAACAACAGGACGACAAAATAGGTGAACTTTTCCAGCTTGAGCGCCGAGAAAAGCGGCGCGTTGGAATGCGTCCAGTCCGCAATTGTGAAGTCCGGACCTGCCGTTGCGGATAGTTTCGATTTGATCGCCGGCGCATCGAAAAGATTGGTAAGTTTCAGCTCGAGTCCGCTCTGCAGTCCGGGATCGTCGGCGAGCAGGGCGCGGCCGTTCTTTAGCGAAACGAATATCAGGCTTGAATCGAACTCATACATCCCGGAATAGAAAAATCCCACCACCGCGAAACGCTTCAATCGTGGGCCGCCCGCTCCAGCACCCAAACTCGCCGGCGAGATAAGCACGATACGATCGCCAACTCGCACGCCGAGATCGCCCGCGAGGGTACGGCCGACGATTGCGCCAGGAAGGTCGACGGTTCTGGTGGCGCCGTTCTCCGTCGTCTGCACGTGTTGCGGTTTGTCCAAGTCTTCAAGATTTCCGGATTGAAGCGTTCGCTTGAGGTCAGTCAGCGTCGCGTTGTTGTCGGCGACGACTCCGCGCAGCATCCCGCCCGATACGTATGACGTGACGCCGCTGCTGGTCTCCGCCACCGCCATCACCTGCGACGAAACAAATGGCGCCACTGCGACCACACCGGGAATCGCCGCGATTTGCGTTTCCAACTGCGCGGGATTCCATACGGATTGATCACTGCGTTCGATGGTAATCTCAGGCGTGAACGCAAGCAGACGCGCGCGCAGATCCTCCTGGAAGCCGCTCATGATCGAAAGCGCTACCGTCAGCGCGAAGGTCCCCAGGGCTACTCCGACCAGCGAAATCACGGCAATCAACGATACGAATCGCTCGCGCCTGCGTGCGCGCAGGTATCTGATGCCGATTAGATATTCGAATCTCACGATCGCCCTAGAAAACCAAATCTAAAGGAGAGCCGTCAGAAACAATGTTTACGAGCGCTTGAGCGTTTGCAATCGTTTGCAGGCAATAGCGCTCAGGGATTTCCCGTTGCAAATTCCGATTGCGCAAATCCTGAGGTTGCCCTCACGGATTCTCTCCAATAAGCTGACGCGGAACCTCGCTTGTTTTGGAGGTAATCGGCAAATGATGCGCATCAGCTTTTTATGGCGCGCCGTCCTGATCGTGCTCGCGACGTCGTGCCTCGTTAGCCCGCCAGTCGAGGCCGGCGATCCGCCGCAAAACGAAATCACGATGAATTTCCAGAACGTGGATATCCCCGTACTGGCCAAATTCATCAGCGAAATTACGGGACGCAACTTCATCGTTGACGAAAGCGTACGCGGCAAGGTAAGCATCATCTCGCCAACCAAGGTTACCCCGGAACAGGCCTACCAGATCTTCCAGTCCGTTCTTCAGGTCAAGGGATTCACCACCGTTCAGGTCGGGAAGATCATCAAGATTGTCCCGTCGCGCGTGGTCAAAAACGCCGCCGAAATCACTGAATCGCAACAGCCGCTCGAGGCGCGCGGCGACGAATACGTTACGCGGATGATCAAGCTGAAGAACGTCGAGGCCGGATCGATTCTCGGCGTGATACAGCCGATGGTCTCGCACGACGGGATGATCGCTGCGTTTCCCGAGGACAACGTGCTGATCCTCACCGATGACGCCTACAACGTCCAGCGTCTGCTCAAAATCATCGGCAGCCTGGACGTTGAAGGAGTTCACCGCGGCGTTGAAGTCATCGTACTGAAGTACGCGTTTGCCGAAGATCTCGGGCCCGAGGTCGAACAGATTATCAATGCGACATCAGGTGTCGCCGCCGCCGGCCACGCCGGCGTGCAGGGCGCTCCGCAACCGGGGGCGACGGTGGCGGGGTCGACCAGCACCAGTGCTTTCAAGGTAATCCCTGATACTCGTACAAATTCGCTGGTGGTGGTTGCCGGACCGATCCAGCTCAAAGACATCCGCGAAGTCATTGCGAAGCTCGACGTACGTCCCCTCGACGCGACGTCGCGTCTCCACGTCTACCGGCTCAGAAACGCGGCGGCCTCCGAGATGGTGTCGGTACTCGGGGCGGTAATCGGTGGCGGGGGCGGACCGTCGAATCTTTCTCCGGTCACCGGTCGAGGTTCTCTGGGGCGTGGAAGCCAGCTCGGGACCTTCGGTAATGCGTTTGGCCCTATGGGCATGGGCGGCGGCGGGTACGGCGGTTCGAGCTACGGCGGCTATGGCGGGTCGAGTTATGGCGGTTATGGC
>DASPQU010000142.1:0-3695 GCA_035624805.1 Binataceae bacterium (SeqCode)
AGAAGATATTCTGGCGCTCGCCAACTGGATGTTGCGTGAGGCCGGCGTCCGCAACCATCGACCCGGCATGCATTTCTCGCCGGCAGCTGCGAACGCACTGGTGAACTACACATGGCCGGGCAATGTGCGCGAGCTTCGCAACGCCGTGGAACGCGCCGTGGTGCTGAGTGCGAGCGACGAGATCACGCCTGACCGACTGCCCGATTCAATCTTTCGTGAACCGCCCGTCGTTCACGCCGCGCAGGGACGCGCCGCCAGTCTCGAAGAGATGGAGCGCGAACACATCGTTCATGTGCTCACCGAAAGCGCCACACTCGAAGAGGCCGCCGCTGCGCTGGGAATCAACGTCACCACGCTATGGCGCAAACGCAAGCGCTACGGAATTGAATAGACCCGCACCGCGGCTCGGGGCCGTTCTTCCAAAGAAAAACGGTCGGGCCTTGAGTGGTCCCGACCGTTTTGCTTTGCCCAGCCGAATCCGATTTCAGGCGTGACCGCCGCGCAACAGCTTGCCCGGCGTGGCGCCAGTGCATCGATCCTCGTCGAAGGTCACCTGGCCATTGACGATGATCGCTCGATAGCCTCGGGCGTGCTGCACGCGCCGCCATTCGTTGCCCGGAAAATCGTGCGTGATCTCGCCAATCCAATCCGGTTCGACAGCGAGACGCTTCAGGTCATAGACGACCACATCGGCCGCGAGTCCTTCGCGGATGGTTCCTCGATCACGAAATCCCGCGGCGTGCGCGGGCAGCGCCGATAGACGATAGTGCGCCTCCTCGAGACTGACGCGGCCCTCGTCGCGCACCAGCCATCCGAGGAAGTCGGTCGTATATGCGCCTCCGGTGAAGAACTTGGTATGCGCGCCGCCGTCCGACACGCCCGGAATCGTATAGGGCGAGTCATTGATCATCTCGGAGTAGTAATCGACGTTGAAGCCGCGATTGGGCCCGAGGAATTCGACTTTCAGATCGCCCGCGATCGAGAGATCGAGCATGACGTCGATTTCATGCTTGCCTTCCTCGCTTGCGATCTGGCCGACAGTCTTGCCGATATATTTCTCCAACTCCGGACGATCGTTGGCCCACTGCACGATCAACGTGCGAATCGGGCCCCCGACACCTGCCTGTATAACCTCGAGCTTGCGGTTGGCCTCGTCGTGCTCGCGCTTGATCGCTTCGCGCAGTCCAGGCTCTTTCATCCGCGCGATTTTTTCTTCGTGAGTGCCCGTCGTGACCGCGCGCCACGCGGGGCTGGCATCGTATAGGTTCCAATGCTCGAGCGTGAACGCGAATCCTGTTCGCAGCGTGGCGGTTTGCCCGAAAATCGGCAGACCCTTGTCGCGACATCGCTTGAGCCATGCGAGGCTGCGCTGATGCGGCTTGGGATCGCGACGCGCGGGCGCGATCGCGTTATGGAGAATCGGGCGGCGCGCTTGCGCAGCGAGCCGTTCCAGGAACGCAAGGTCTTCCTTGATATGTCCGGTTGCCTGCGTAATCTGGATGAAGCCTTCGTCGCGCTCGCGCAGCACGCGCGCGAGATTCAGAATGTCCTCATCGCACATCACGTCGGTCGGCATCGGCGAGCCGTCGAAATCCGCTTGCGTGGAATCGGGGCCGAGGCGCTGGATCGAGAATCCGCAGAGGCCCGCGTCCATGCCTCAGCCAGGAGGCGTCGCATCTCCGCGCGCTCCTGCTCGGTGGCGGGACGCGACTTTGAAGCCTCGAGACCCATCACGTAGACCAGTAGCGACGCTGTCGGAAGATACTGGATGACGTTGACGCCCTTGGGGGCGCGATCCAGCGAATCCATGTATTGCGGAATCGTTTCCCAGTCCCATTTCATTCCGCGCTTTATCGATTCGTAGGGTATTGCCTCGGTGCGCGTCATCATCAGCATCGAGCGTTCTCGCGACTCGGGCTTGACGGGAACGAATCCGAACCCGCAATTCCCGAGCACGACGGATGTCACGCCGTGCCATCCGGAGATCGTGCAATAGGGGTCCCACCGGATCTGGGCGTCATAGTGCGTGTGCAGATCGACAAAGCCCGGCGCGACGATTAGCCCGTCGGCATCGATCACCCGTTTCGCGAATCCGGGCGGCCGCCCTCCGATCCGGGCGATCTTGCCGTCTTTGATCCACACGTCGGCTTGATAGCGTGGAACGCGCGTTCCATCGACAACAGTGCCGCCTCTGATTTGGAAGTCGAAATCAGCCATCGAGCTGCCCTCCGGCGGTATATCAGGTCGGTCCCCGGCCGTACCTGTGATGAGTTTCTATGACAATTTTTTACAAGAGTGCTAATGCAGCCTGCAAACGAAATTGAACGATCGGTTAAGAAGAGTCTTCGACGCGCGCCGGCCGTCACGCGCGCAAGTGCCTGATTTTGCGAGCTTTACACGCGCTCGCAGATCGGCAAACGTTGCGAATCATGCGCCGCCGGACACAGAGGGTATCGTGACCGATAGCGGACCGCTCGCGGGTTTTCGAATCGTCGACGCCACCCAGATGGTATCGGGTCCGATGGCGACGATGATTCTCGCCGATCAGGGGGCGGACGTAGTCAAAGTTGAGCCGCCCGCGATCGGCGATCTCACGCGGGCGATGGGTTCGGGCAGTCGCGGACTCTCTCCGATATTCGCCGTAATCAACCGTAACAAGCGATCGATCGCGATCGACCTGAAGAATCCCCGCGGCCTTGCAGTGCTCAAACGCCTCGTATCGACGGCGGATGTGTTCGTTCAGAACTTTCGTCCCGGCCGTGCCGGGAACCTTGGAATAGGGGAAGCGGATCTGCGCGCAGTTAAATCGAATCTTGTCTACGTATCGATCAGCGGGTTCGGCGAGCGCGGCCCATATGTGAACAAGCGCGTGTACGATCCTGTTATTCAGGCGCTTTCAGGGCTCGCCTCCGTGCAGGCCGACTATCGCACCGGGCGTCCGCAGATGATGCGCCTCATCGTGCCGGACAAGGTCACGGCGCTGACTGCGGGACAGGCGATAACCGCCGCACTTCTCAAGCGCGAGCGCACAGGGCAGGGCAGTCACGTAAGGCTCGCGATGCTCGATGCGGTGATAGCGTTTCTGTGGCCCGAAGCGATGGCGACCTACACGTTCGGGTCGCCGTCAATGCCGACGCGTGCGCAATCGCGCGATCTGATTTTCGAAACCGCCGATGGCTACATAACTGCGGGCGCGGTCTCCGACGCCGAATGGGACGCGCTGGCGCACGTGCTTGGGCATCCTGAATGGATCGACGATCCCCGCTTCAAAACGATCGTCGCACGAAATCGCAATGTCGCGGAGCGCCTGGAGTTGACCGCCGAAGCTCTCAGAACGAAGACCTCTGCGCAATGGCTCGCCGCGCTCGAAGCCGGCCAGGTGCCGTCGGCGCCAGTGCTCAGTCGCGGAGAAGTACTGCTCGATCCTCAGGTGATCGAAAATGATCTGATAATGGAATCGACGCATCCGTACGCCGGGCCGATGCGGATGCCGCGCATGGCCGCCCGTTTTGACGATTCACCTCAGGCGGCGGCTGATCCGGCGCCCCTGTTGGGCGAACATACCGACGAGATTTTGCGCGAAGCCAAATTTGGCCCCGAAGAGATCAGGCAATTGCGCGAATCGAAAGCGATCGCGTGAGCATGGCTGACGGCGAAAAATATGTAGCTGCGAATATCGAGCGGTTTACCGGGTT
>DASPQU010000143.1:0-5795 GCA_035624805.1 Binataceae bacterium (SeqCode)
AATGCGAGCGTGAACGACGCCGATTGCGGCATCTTGCATATCGAGTCGTTGCACTCCTGGAACTTGACCGTACCCGCGAGGGTGTAGTCTCCAGGCTTCGTCCCCGGCTTGATCATCAGCATGCCGGTCGCTTTGAAACTCCCTTTATAGACTGGAAGCGTCTCGCCGAGCGCCTCGAACTTGACCATCTCCGGCTTCGGAAACTGCATCGATTGCGCACCGGCCGCATCGCCTTCCAGCGTGATCGCCGTCGCCGTGTAGTTGGACGCGATCGGCTGACCGTAGATGTGCCATCCGGGTGCGATGTTGAAGTTCGCGGAGACGCCGAGCTGTTGCCCCGCCGCCGCGTGATCGGCGGAGAGTGCGATCGTCACCTCAACGTCGGCAGCCCGCACCGTCGCCGACGATCCCGGAGCCTCGCCGAACTGATCCAGCAATATCTCCGACGATGCTACGCGAGTCTGGTAATCCTCAGTCGCGTATTTCGCGCCGATCAGGCGCTGCGGTGTGACGAGATAGTCGGTCGGAAACGGGATGCCGAAGAACATGTGACCTTCCGGCACATTGGTATTGAGGATGCCGAATTTTTTGATCACCACGCTGTCGCGATCGGAGAGCATCGGATAGCCGATGTTGTATGCGTTGCTGAATCGCGCCAGCGTCTCGGTTGGATCGTAGCTGATCGACGCGACATTGAGTCCGTGCTTTTCCAGTGACGGGCGAGTGCGTTCCAGCTCGACGAGCTGGTTTCGGCAATAGGGTCACCAATCGGCGCTGCGCGTGAATACGAGCAGCAGCCCGCTTTTTCCGGTCAGATCATCGAAGCTTCTGGTTTTCCCGCTCTGATCGGGCAGAGAGAAATCTGGAATACGCGCACCAATGGAAATTCCGCTGGTCGCGCCCTCGTTTTGTGCATCGACGAACTCGTGAAATTCACCCGGATCAATCTTCTGGCCGGTTGCGAATTTCTTCAGCACCTCATTGAAGAGCTGCGCTTTCCTTGCGGCGTCCATGGGTACCTCGGCGCTCGACACGAGTGCAGGCAACAATAGCGCGACAGCGGCGAGCGCGCCCGCGCGACACGCTTTCGTAATGATCGTCTTCATTGGCCGACGAAGCTAACCCACGCTTCGTATTGGGGGCAAGATGAAACTTTGCGGTCGCAAATCTGCATAAAGTGAGAGGCCGCATGCGTCAGCGGACGACAGACATGCGGCCTCTCGAGCGGTTCCCCCCCGCTCTGCACGATTGCAGCTTACGGCAGCATCGATGGCGTAATGACCGTCGGGCCCTCGTGCTTTGGCGTCTTGGGTGCGCGCTTGCGCTTCATCGCGGCCTCGACGATCGGCGCCACGCGTTCGGCCTTGGCCTTCGCGTTTTTTAGTTCACGCTCTTTGAACTCGGGCAGCACCTCGCTCGCGAACAGATGCAGCGAATCGCAAATGTCCTCGTGCTTGTTGTTGCCGGCCTGCGAGATGAACACGACCTGATCGACACCGGCATCTTCGTATTCGCGCAGACGCTTGCGAATCTGATCGGGCGTGCCGACGCATCCGCCTTCTCCGCCCGTTCCCGGCATCGTAAGCGGATTGGTCTTGTAATTTTTCCAGATATCGGTCTTGCCGACTTCGTGCTTTCCAAAGAAATAGTGATGTCCGAGCGCGTAGCCGAAAAATTTGAGCCCTTCTTCGCCCATCTCGCGGGCGCGCTCCTCGCTGCGATCGCACATGAACCCGGTGACGATCGCGATATTGGGATTGATCGCGTATCCGATCGGTTCGCACTCGTTGGCAAGCGTCGTGTAGTAGTCGTTGACCCACATCCGCGCCTCATCCGGCGTTACGAACGCGAAAGTGAGCGCGCCGATACCGAGCTTCGCCGCAATATGAATCGTTTCGCGACGCGAGCACGCCACCCAAAGCGGAGGATGCGGGCGCTGAACCGGCTTCGGCACGACATTGCGCACCGGCATGCTGAAGTACTTGCCCTCGTGGCCCTGGAACGGATCTTCGACAAACATCCTGCAAATCGCTTCGAGCGATTCGAGCCACATGTCGCGCTTGTCCGCGCGCGGGATGTTGAATCCGCCGAGTTCGAGCTCCGCAGACGACTCGCCGGTGCCGAACTCGACGCGTCCGTTGCTCACGAGATCAAGCGTCGCGATGCGCTCTGCCACGCGCGCCGGATGATTGTACGCGGGGGGCAGCAGCACGATTCCGTGGCCGAGCCGGATGTTCTTCGTGCGCTGGCTGCACGCGGCGAGGAAAATCTCCGGCGCGGACGAATGCGCATACTCTTCGAGAAAGTGATGCTCGACCTCCCACATGTGGTCGATTCCGAGCTTGTCGGCGAGCTCGACTTGATCGAGCGCGTCCTGAAACAGCTTGAGCTCGGCGCCCGGCTTCCACGGGCGGGGAAGTTGATGCTCGTAAAACGTTCCAAATTTCATCGCACAAAAATCTCCTGTCGCATTCAGTTCCTGTCGGGCGCCGGCGCGGCTTGAAAAAGCGTGCGCTCGACAAGGTCGATAACCTCGCGCTTGCGCCGATCGATTACGTCGCCTTCGACAAGATTCTGTCCCCACAACCGGCGCACCATCGCGGCCGTCGTGAAATATCCGAGCGTGATCGAATTGAGGCTCAGCAGAAAATGAAACGGGTCGACTTCGGGACGGAACTCGCCGGCGCGCTGCCCCTGAAAAATGAAATTGACGCCCATCGCGAACAACGGAGGGATTCTGCGCTTGAAGATCTGCCGGCTGATCGCGCTCTGCTCGATCATCTCACGCCAGATGATTCGCATCGAGTCGGGACGACCGGCGATATAATCGATCGCGCCCGTAATCGCACGCCGCATACGATCCTGATGGCTGTTGCGCCCCATCAGGACCATGCTTGCCGAGTCCTCGAGTCCCTCGAAAATCCTGTCGAGCACGGCGAGATAGAGTTGCTCCTTGGAGGGAAAATGATGCAGCAGCGAAGGCGCGCGAATTCCGATTTTGCGCGCAATATCGCGCAGGCCCGTGCCACGATAACCGTTTTCCGCGAAAAGCGTTTGCGCCGCGGCGAGCACACGATCGCGCGTGTCGGCCGGGCGATGAAGCTCGACGACTTTGCCGGCACGGCCGGCGGAGGCCTTGTGCCCCGTGCGTACCATTGGCGATTTTCCCGGCGTCCTCGCGCGATTCTATCTAACGTTCGTTAGGTGATCAAATCGCGCGCCACAGACAGGTCCGTTTCCAATATCGTGGCGTTGCGTAGTAAGAGTTCGCGTTAGTTTCCACGGCGAGGACGTGAGCGATGGCGAGCGAACTTCATTTCAAATCCGCATTCGAATTGTCTGCGATGATTCGCAGGCGCGAGCTCAAACCCAGCGAGTTGATGGCGGCGACGATCGCGCGAATCGAGAGCGTCAATCCGAAACTCAACGCCTTCGTCGCCCTTCGATCCGACGCCGCGATGGCCGAGGCTCGTGCGCTCGACGAAAAAATCGCGCGCAAGGAAGAAGTCGGGCCGCTCGCCGGCCTGCCGTTCGGCGTCAAGGATCTCGAAGACGCTGCCGGCCTGCCGACCACCTTCGGATCCGTTCCATTCAAGAACAACATGCCGAAGGAAGATTCGATCGAGGTCGCGAGGCTCAGGGCCGCGGGCGCAATTGTGATCGGCAAAACCAACGCACCCGAATTCGGATACACCGGCTTTACGCGCAATCTGCTATTCGGCGTGACGCGAAATCCGTGGAATCTCGATCGCACGCCGGGTGGATCGTCGGGCGGAAGCTCTGCCGCAATCGCTGGCGGTCTGGTTCCACTTGCGACCGGCTCCGACGGCGGAGGGTCGATTCGTATCCCGGCGTGCTACACGGGATGCTTCGGGCTGAAGCCCTCGTTCGGGCGAATTCCCAGCAATCCGATGCTCGGGATGCTCGGATGGGACGACACTGCGGTGCTCGGGCCGCTAACGCGCACTGTGCGCGACGCCGCGATGTTCATGGACGCAACTGTCGGATATCACCCGATCGACAAGGACTCGCTGCCCCATCCGGGAATTTCGTATCAGGCGGTGCTCGATCGTCTGCGGAAAAAACTTCGCATCGCATTCCATCCCGATTTCAACCACGTCGTACAGCGCGAGGTCAGCCGAGAAGTCGAAAAGGCGGTCGGCGCTTTCCGCGACATGGGTCACGAGATCACGATTCTCGACGACAGACTTCCCCAGACCGGAAACGCGTGGATGCGTGTCGGTGCGTCGCAATCGCTCGCGATGCTGTCGGACTACGTCGAGCCGCATCGCGGTGAGTTCGGCCGCGCGTTTATCAGCGGGACGGAATCTGCGAACCGGCTCACATGGCGTCACTACGGCGTCGCCTATCGCGAGCGCCTGGCGTTCAGCGAATGGATTCGCGGTGTGTTCGAGCGCTTCGATCTGCTGATGTCGCCGACGCTCCCGACCGAGGCGTTTGGCGCGTCGGGTCCGCCGCCGAGCGAGATCGACGGCAAGCCGCTCAAGGATATCCTCGATGCGGTCGTATTCACGTATCCGATCAATCAGAGCGGACATCCGGCGGCATCGGTGCGCGCGGGCTTCACGGACAGCGGCCTTCCGTGCGGGCTTCAGATCATCGCCGAACGCCATCGCGACGACCTCGTCCTCCAGGCGGCGTACGCATACGAACAGGCCCGCCCCTGGAACGACAAGTGGCCGAAGATTTAGGAGATGGTCCAGCTCATATAAAATGGTCGCGAGCTTGAGATGGAAAAATGCCGGATCGTAATTGACCGGGCGAAGTTGGCAGATTTCTGCCGGCGGAGCCACATTCGCAAGCTTGCGCTTTTCGGTTCAGTGCTTCGTGACGACTTCGGCCCGGAAAGCGACGTCGATGTGCTGGTCGAATTCGAACCCGGCTGGGTACCCGGACTCGCGTTCTTCGCGCTTGAAAAAGACCTGTCGGAAATTCTCGGGCGGAAGGTTGACCTTAATACCCCGGGTTTTCTAAGTCGCTATTTTCGCGATCGCGTCCTGAGGGAAGCCGAGGTCCAGTATGTCGCGCCATGAAAGCGACATCCGCCTGCGCCACATGCTCGATCATGCGAGAGAGGCCGTGGCCATGGTTCGAGGCCGAACTAGAAATGAGCTAGACAGTGACCGACAACTAAACCTGTCGCTTGTTCGCCTGCTCGAAATTATTGGTGAAGCGGCGAACCGTGTTCCACCGCAGGAGCAGGCGCGCTATCCGCAGATTCCGTGGCCCGAGATTGTTGGTCTGCGAAATCGGCTCATTCACGGCTACGATTCGGTCGACTTCGATATCTTATGGCAGATCGTGGCCGATGACCTGCCGCCGTTGATTGCGGCACTCGAGAATGCTGTCGCGTAGACTACAGTCAACAACGGGGCAGCCGATCAAAAATCAAATACCGAACTTCTTTCGCACCACACCGAACGCTTCGTCCGTGACTTCCAGGGTGCGGCGGATGTCCTCTTCCGTGTGTGCTGTGGAGAGGAACCAGTTGTGCCTCGGATGCAGGTAGACGCCGCGTTTGGCGGCTTCCCCGCAGAATAGCTTGTTTCGATCGTAGCCGGCTCCGTCCGCCTTGAAGCTCATGGAGGGGAGCGCCGGCGGACCAGAATACGTAACCTCGAAGCCGTGGCTGCCTGCCTGCGAGACCATCCCGTCGCGCAGCATCTCGCCCATCACGCGCATCCGCTCGATACCACCCGTCGCTTCGAGTTCATCGAGGGTGGCGAGCGCTGCCGCCATCGGCACCGCGCTGGTGAAATACGATCCGGTGAAGA
>DASPQU010000144.1:0-6112 GCA_035624805.1 Binataceae bacterium (SeqCode)
TGCCGCTCTTGCGACCGGAACCACGATGAGTCACGCGGCCGTCGGCGGCTACAAGAACATGATCAACAATCGCACGCTGGCGCATCGCTATGCCGACCATTCCGAGTCGTTCGGCGTGCGCTCGCCTGAAGCGCCGACCGATGCTCCGACCGGCAGCACCGACATGGGCGATATCAGCCACGCGATGCCCGCGATTCATCCCGTGTTCCAGGTCGCCAAGCGCGGCGAGGGCACCTGCCACGAGGATGCTTTCGTGAGGCATACGGACTCGGAATACGGTTATGCTGCTATGATCCGGGTGGCGAAATCGCTCGCGATGACCGCGTACGATTTGCTCGCCGATCCCGAGCTGATGAAGGCGGCGAAAGCTGAGTTTGCGGCACGCACGGAGAGCTAACCGTGCGTCAAGCAGTGTCGGCATAAGTCGGCTGACGCGAGGCAGGGAAGCTCTGCGGAAGCAAGAGTCAGAACCCCCTTCCTAACCTTCCCCCGCAACAAAACGCGGGGGGCAGGGACAGACGAAAATCTCTGAAAAACTGGTGCGCGGGGCGGGACTTGAACCCGCACGGTATCACTACCACCAGCCCCTCAAACTGGCGTGTCTGCCTGTTCCACCACCCGCGCGTACCGAGGGAGACGATTGCCGCGCGACTGCGCGCGCGGCGTGAGGGCTATTTCTTGGCCGGAGCGGCAGGAGCGCCCTTGGGCGCAGGCGCTGCCGGAGCCGCATTGTGCAACGGCGCCGTATTGGCGATCGGAGTATTTACCGCGTTCGCAACCGGCGTTCCGCTTTCTTTTCCTTTCGGCGCAGGTGCGGTCTTCGACATGATGCTCGACGATGCGCGTCCGCCGAAGATGCTGCCCGTCGCGCGCTGCGTCGACGCATACGCGAGGTACATCGAGGTCGCAAAGAACGCGACCGCAAGCCCGGTCGTGATCTTCGTCAGGATGTTGCCAGCGCCGCTCGCGCCGAAAACCGTTTGGCTCGATCCGCCGAAGACGGCGCCGACCTCAGCGCCCTTGCCCTGCTGGAGGAGAATGACGATGACCAGCGAAATGCAGACGATTACGTGAATTCCCACTACTAAAGATGTCATCGGGGTTCTTATGCGACCCGCGCACGTACGATTCGCGCAAACGAGTCAGTCTTTAAGCTTGCTCCTCCCACCAGAGCCCCGTCAATATCAGGTTTGGAGACGAGCGAGTCAACGTTGTCGGCGGTCACGCTACCACCGTAGAGAATCCTGATGCTTTCCGAGGTTTCGCGATTCCATCGCTCTTCGATTAGGCCGCGAATCGCGCCATGGACCAATCCTGCCTGCTCAGGCGTCGCATTCCTGCCCGTCCCGATCGCCCAAACGGGTTCGTACGCAAGCACGATTTTGGCGAGATCCTGCTCGCCGATTCCGGCAAGCCCGCCCTGGAGCTGCTTGATGACGACTTCGAGAGTTTGTCCACCATCGTGCTCGGCTTGCGTTTCTCCGACGCAAAGCACGGGGGTCAATCGATGGCGAAGCGCGGTAAGCACCTTCTTGTTAATGAGCTCATCGGATTCGCCGAAAACGTGGCGGCGCTCGGAATGCCCGAGAATCACGTATGTTACGCCGAACGGCTTCAGCATCGGCGCGGACACTTCGCCAGTGAATGCTCCCTTATCCTCGAAATGCATGTTCTGCGCGCCGAGCGCTAACGACGATCCTGCGAGCGCTTGAGATACCGCCGGAATCAATATTGACGGCGGCGCGACCATCACGTCGCGATCGCGCGCCAGCGACGCGGCGTCGCTATCGATGTCAGCACGCAGGGCCGCGAGCATCGCCCGCGCCTCGTTCGCGGTGAGATTCATCTTCCAGTTTCCGGCAATAAGCTTGCGGCGCATCGAGGTACTCCTGCGCGAGATTCTTTTTCAGACTTCGAGTGCTTTGACGCCGGGAAATTCGCGGCCTTCCAGATATTCGAGCGTTGCGCCGCCTCCGGTCGAGATATGGGTGAAACGGCTCGACCACGGTTGATGGCCTACGGCCGCCGCCGTATCTCCGCCGCCGATCACGGTTTTCGCGCCCGGAAGATTCGCGAGCGCCTCGCCGACCTTCATCGTGCCGCCGGCAAACGGCTCGTGCTCGAACAGTCCGAGCGGACCGTTCCATATGACGGTCTTTGCGCCCGCGAGCCGCGCGATGAATTCATCGACGGTGCGCGGACCGATATCGAGGCCCATCATCTCGGCGGGAATCTCAACGCCCGCCGTCGCCGATCCCGAAGCGCTATCGATCGACGGCGCGACAATGTGATCGACAGGAAGCACAAGCGCGACTCCAAGCTTTTCCGCTTCGGCAAGAAGATCGCGAGCAAGGTCGAGCTTGTCGTCCTCGACGCGCGACTTCCCGACAGGGACGCCGCGCGCCTTGAGGAACGTGTACGCCATCGCGCCGCCGATCAGGATCGCGTTCATCCTGGTGAACAGATTTCTGATTACGCCAATCTTGTCCGAGACCTTGGCGCCGCCAAGGATCGCGATCGCGGGCCGCTCGGGATTTTCCGTCACCGCGCGCAAGGCTTCGAGCTCGCGCATCATCAGGAAGCCCGCCGCGCGGTCGTGGATGAAACGCGTTACGCCGACGATCGATGCGTGCGCGCGATGCGCCGAGCCGAACGCATCGTTAACGTATGCATCCTTGCCGCGCGCGAGTTCGTGCGCGAAATCGCGATCGTTGGCTTCTTCTTCTCCGTGGAAGCGCAGGTTTTCGAGCAGAATCGCTTCGCGGGGTTTGAGCGCGCCGACCAGGCGGCCCGTGATGTCGCCGATACAATCGGGAGCGAGCGCGACCTTTTGTCCGAGCACACCGCTCAGATATTCAGCGACCGGCTTGAGGCTAAGTTCGGGCGAGCGTTCCTTGGGTCGGCCGAGGTGGGAGCACAGTACGACACTCGCGCCCTGGCCGAGGATGTATCGAATCGTTTCGAGGCTCGCGTCGATTCGCGCCGAATCTGTAATCTTGGCGGATTTGAACTTGCCGTTCTCGCCTTTCTGGGCTTCGAGCGGCACGTTGAAATCGCATCGCACGAGCACTTTGCGGCCGGCGAGCGCGAGCTTCGTAACTGGCAGGACAGGCATGGGGCTATATCCGCGTTCGACTAAAGCTTTGACGCCACGAACGCGGTCACATCGGCAAGCCGATTGGAATAACCCCATTCGTTGTCGTACCAGGAAAAGACTTTCGCAAACCGCTTGTCGAGCACTTTGGTAAGCGGCGCATCGAAAATCGACGAATGCGGATTCCCGTTGAAATCGACCGATACAAGCGGAACATCGCAGTACTGCAGGATACCCTTGAGGGGGCCTTCGGCGGCCTTCTTCATCGCTTCGTTGATCAGCTTGTCGTCCGCATCGCGCGACAGCGTCACAGTGAGGTCGACGACCGATACGTTCGGCGTAGGCACGCGAACCGCGATCCCATCGAGCTTGCCCTTAAGCGCGGGCAGGACCAGGCCGATCGCCTTCGCCGCACCGGTCGACGTGGGAACCATCGAGAGCGCAGATGCGCGGGCGCGACGCAGATCTCGATGCGGTCCGTCGTGGAGATTTTGATCGCTCGTGTACGCGTGCACAGTCGTCATCAGACCGCGCTCGATGCCGAAATTTTCGTGCAGGACCTTCGCCACGGGCGCGAGGCAATTCGTCGTGCAGGAGGCGTTCGAGATGACGTGGTGTTTGGACGCGTCGTACGTATCCCCGTTAACGCCCATGCACAGCGTCACGTCGGCGCCTTCGGCCGGTGCGCTGATTACGACCTTCTTTGCGCCAGCGTTCAAATGGGCTGCGGCCTTGTCGCGCGCGGTAAAAAGTCCGGTCGATTCGACGACGACCTGGACGCCGAGATCCTTCCACGGAAGCTTGCCCGGATCGCGCTCGGCCATCACGCGCAGCGCCTTGCCGTCGATGACGATGCTATTGCCTTCCGCCTTTATCTGCTGCGGAAGCGTGCGATGGACGGAATCGTACTTGAGCAGATGGGCGAGCGTGGCCGCGTCAGTGATATCGTTGACGCCGACAATTTCGAGATCGCTTTTACCCAATGCGGCCCGGTAGAACATCCGGCCGATTCGGCCAAAGCCGTTGATTCCAACTTTGATCGCCACCTGATGAAGTCCTCCTGTCCGAGGCGGCAACGGGTCTGCCGCCACCATCGAACTTAAACGCCCGCAGGCCTTTGATTCAAGCCACTTATGCCCAGCGGATGGTTTAGGCCGGCAGCCGACGACGATAGACCGCGATAGATATGCGATTGTGATGCAGCTTGTTTTCGCGAAAATCCGTATAATACTGAATCGCTGTATGAGTTTTTCAGTGGCGCTGAGGCGGAATTATGAGCGGTGAGGGTGGGTTAAGCGCGATTAATCTTCTGCTCGGGACGGGCCCCGTCGTTCAGGCGGTGCTGGTTGCGCTGGCGATTTTCTCCGTCGGAAGCTGGGGGATTATCATCTACAAGCTCGTGCAGACCTCCCGTGCGCGTCGCGAATCCGAGCGCTTCGAGACGATTTTCTGGGAATCAAAGAATCTCGCGGCGATCCATAATGCGAGCGTCGGATTGATCCACAGTCCCGTCGCGCAGGTCTTTCGTGCCGGATACCAGGAATTGCTTCAATTGACGCGCGCCAAGCGTCAGGCGGTCGGCGCGGAAACCACTTTTGCGACGGATTTCGGCGGAATCGAGAACGTTTCGCGCGCGATGAAGCGCCAGACCAACGTCGAGCTGACGAAACTCGAATATGGAATAACGTTTCTCGCGACCACCGGATCGACCAGCCCGTTTATCGGACTGTTCGGTACGGTATGGGGAATAATGGTCGCGTTCCTCGGACTGTCGGCTGCGCACTCGTCGAGCATTCAGGCCGTCGCCCCTGGCATCCGAAGCGCTAATAACGACGGCGATTGGACTTATCGCAGCGATCCCCGCGCAGGTCTTCTACAACTATCTGACCGCGCGCGTTCACGTGCTCGCAACCGATATCGAGAATTTCACCAGCGAATTTTTGAACATCGCCGAACGTCATTTCCTGTCGTAGGAGAAGGCGCGCCCCTTTGGACATTCCTCACAAGGCAAGCTGATGGCATTCGATCCGGGACAGCGCGGCAGATACGTTTCGCAAATCAACGTCACGCCGTTGGTCGACGTGATGCTGGTGCTGCTGGTCATCTTTATGGTGACCGCGCCCATTATCCAGCAAGGCGTCGAAGTATCGCTGCCCAAAGTCACCGCTGCACCGCTCGCGGGCAAAGAAGAGCAGTTCGTCGTTTCGATTACGCGCGGCGGACAAATCTATCTCAACGACGCGACGATGACCGAGGCGCAACTCAGCGACAAGCTGCAGGCGATCTCGCGCGAACGTCCCGACCGCCAGGTTTTCATCCGCGCCGACGAACAGGTCCCGTACGGTGAAGTGATTCGCACGATGGCCGCGATCAAAGCGGCAGGTATCGAAAATGTCGGGATGGTGACCGAAACGCCTGCGGGAAGCGATTCGGGAAATACCGACAAATCAAGACGTGGCTCGGCGTCCCAATAGCGCCTCGAAACGCGGTTTAAGCCTCGGCTACGCGATCGCGATGGCTGTGTCGGCGATCGGCCATATCGGCCTCGTCGTCTTCGTGTTCTTCGTGATGCCGCGCCTGTTTCAATCGGACTTCACGCCTCCGCCCTCGTACACCGTCAAGATCGTCGACAGCGTGCCCGCGGGCGATCTCGGGACGCATCTGCCCAAGCTCTCCTCGCGAGCCCCGCGGCCGAGCGAGCCGGAACAGATAGCGAAAGCGGAACCGCCCCCGCCTCCTCCCGAGGGAACGCATATCGAGCTTCCGAAACCTCCCGAGCCGGATAAAAACGCCGTGTCCCTGGCGACTGCGGCGACAACCGAAACTCCCACTCCTGTGCCTACTCCGCAGCCGACGATCGCGCCGGTTGCGACTCCGACAGCGACTCCCGTCAAGCAAATCGTAAAGGCCAGCCCGAAGGCTTCGCCGACGCCCAAGCGTATCGCCGAGCCGCATCACACGTCGGTTCCGAAAAAGCCCGAGAGGAAAACTCCGGTCGCCGTAGCAAAAGCGTCGGCG
>DASPQU010000145.1:0-2615 GCA_035624805.1 Binataceae bacterium (SeqCode)
CGCACTCTGATAGCGAGATGGACGATTTAAGAACTCGCCTTTCGCAGCAACTGGACCGCTTGGCCCCAGACTTCGGCGCTATTTACCTCATTGGTCGCGTCTGGAGACGTTTTCGCAAATCGAATTACCTCGCTAAGCCGATTATTCGTTAAATCGTATCCATCACGCCGGGAATAAACAGCGGGCGCATGTCGAGGCGGGCGACATCCGCTTCCATCTCGGCCGGTGAGGGTTCGCGAAGCTCCTCGGTCGCGGCCTCCAGGACGTCGCGCAGGAGCGTTGCGTCACTCGACGTATTCAGGAACAACTCCGGCCGACTCAGGACGAAGTGCGCGGCGCGACGGATCGCATCGCGATCGCGTATCGGCTCGTACCAGCTTCGTCGAGGCTGGCCGTCGCCCTCCCATCGACGGCGCGCGACCGATTTGATCGTCTGAATCGCGACGCCGCGCTCGCGACACGTCGCGATCAGCGCCTCGACATCGGCCCGATACTCAGGAATCGAGAGCATCGTGAAGTTATAGGGAAACAGCACGGAATCGAAGGGG
This sequence comes from Binataceae bacterium (SeqCode), assembly GCA_035624805.1. GTDB lineage: Bacteria > Desulfobacterota > Binatia > Binatales > Binataceae > DASPQU01. The sequence continues at coordinate 549 of DASPQU010000145.1, forward strand.
AAGCGGTCGAGGCTCCGGCGATGCATCGCCGCGACGCGCGTTCCGTGGCCGGTCACGCCGATAAATCGCACGAGCCCCTGCGATCGCGCCTCGACCAGCGCTTCGAGCGCCCCGCCCGGACCGAGCGCGGTATTCCATTCCGATTCGTCCACCAGGTTGTGAAGCTGGATCAAATCGACGTGATCGCCGCGCAGTCTTTCCAGCGACCGATGGAGACTTTCCTTCGCCGTCTGATACGTGCGGTCGCCCGTCTTGGTGGCGAGGAAGAAGTGCTTACGGTGCTCGCGCATCCAGGGGCCGATGCGCAGCTCGGAGTCTCCGTACGCGGCGGCAGTATCGATATGGTTGACGCCAAATTCAAGGAGGGTTTCGAGGAGCTTATCGGCCTTGTCCTGCTTCATCCCCCACAGCGCCGCGGCGCCGAAAATCACGCGCGTGCTCTGATAGCCTGTTTTGCCGAACGGAGCGGTGGTGATCATCTCTTCACCTCGGGAGGGCGGTTTTCGCCCGAAATATCGACCCGCCGCCTGGGCGCGACGGCGAACCGATTCTATTTTACCGTAACGAAGAGGCTGAATTTGCGCGCGGGATCGGCGTTCTCCCACGGACGCATGTAGACAAGATAAATCTCGTCGTCGCCGGGATTATGCGCCTCGAAAGTGTATACCTGGCGACCGCCCTGGCCGGGCTTGGCGTTGGGCGGAACCTCGTAGGCGCTATCTACAGGTTTCAGAACGGAAGGCTCGGAATGTTTCGCGATATTCCACGAATACCCGGTGGTGCGATTGGCGGGCAGTGATACGACCATATACTCGCCTTTTTTCAGGGTGATCTTTTGACCACTGGCGTGCTCGTCGAGTCTCATCGCGTGTCCGAGCGCAGAAGGAGTCGCCACCGGCTCGGCCTCCCAATCCGACGCAGCGCCGCATAGCAGTAGGATCGCGGTGAAGGCGCAAGGAATTGCGGCGGCGATGAACTTTGCAAGTTTTCCTCGACTCATTTGTCCAAACCAATCTGAATTCTCAAACAAAAAAGGGCGGCCTCAGGCAAGGCCGCCCTGTCGGTACTGCCAAAAAATCTAGTGCTTGGTTTCGATTCGTCGCCCGTAGGTGACTTCGCCCTTGTCCACCCTGAGACTGAAGCCGCATTCCGGATTGGTGCACACCCAGGCTTTGAACAACACCGAGGCGCCCTCCTGACCATAATCCGATAGCGGAATCAGGGAGCCGTTATTGCATTTCTGGCACTTCGGCCAGTCCATCAGCCGCGCCCTCCTTGTCCACGCACCGAACCGCAGCGTTTCCGGATTCGACCGTATCCGACCGCCAAAAGTAAATCAACGAGCGTTTCACCGCCGCGACAGACCTCGAATGGGGTGGCGAGCGCTCGCTATTTCAGCGTGCGGACCGAAAATCCCCGATCGTTGCAACACAACAGCGAGCGTTTGCCATCAAGCGTTGTTTCGAGGACGACCTCGCGTCCCCACAGGCGCTGCAAGTAGGCGAGGGTCTTGTCGGCATATTCGAGCTGAAGGTCGCGTCCGTCGTGAAAATGCTTCAGGTAAAGCGTCCGATTCTGGCCAAAATCGGCGTCTTCGACCTTGATGACGGGCACCCATCCCATCCCGACATTCTTGATGATGGTCTCCTTGACGGTTTTCCATCCCTCGTCGTCGGAGACCTTGCTAACGACGTATTCATCGCCGCGCTGCTGATACTCGAACAGGTCCATCTCGCGCATCAGGTCTTCGGTCAAATAGCGGCGGATGAACGAGGTATCGCGCTCGACCTCGCGCACTTCGAAAATCTTCTGCTCCGGCGAGCGATCGGGCTTGCCGTCGCGCTCGATCTCCTCTTTGGTTGGTTTGCTCCAGCGCCGGTAGATGTCGTCCCATATGCGCAGCCCGAGATGATACGGGTTGAGCTGGCCGGGAATCGGGCGCACGACCTGGTTGTGACGGACGACGAACTCGAGATGGAGACCCTGGCTCAGGTTGAGCGACTCGAGGATACGCTTGTGCCAGTAGCTGGCCCATCCTTCGTTCATGATCTTGGTTTCCATCATCGG
>DASPQU010000146.1:0-2055 GCA_035624805.1 Binataceae bacterium (SeqCode)
GCCCGGCACTGCCAAATCGATGCTCGCCGACGAACTCTGCCGCAGAATCGAGGGCGCAAACTACTTCCAGTGGCTGCTCACCAAGTTCAGCACCCCCGAGGAAATCTTTGGCGCGGTCAGCCTCAAGGGCCTCGAAGAAGACGATTATCGGCGCGTCACCGCATACAAGCTTCCCGAAGCGCACATCGCATTCCTCGACGAAATCTTCAAAGCGAACTCCTCGATCCTCAACGCACTGCTGACGATCGTGAACGAGCGCATTTTCCATAACGGGCGCCAGCGCGTCAGCGTCCCGTTGATCACGATGTTCGGCGCTTCGAACGAGCTTCCCGACGAGGACGAGCTCAGCGCGCTTTACGATCGATTCATGCTGCGCTTCATCGTCGACTACGTGGTCGAGGATTTTCGTTTCCTCAAGATGCTCGAAAGCGCGTCGGCGCCATCCCGCACGACTCTGACCTTTGCGGAACTCGGCGAGATGCGCGCCGCCGCCGCGCGTATCCCCGTTGGCGAGGGCGTCTTGCGCTCGATTCTCGAATTGCGCCGTGTGCTGGCGGCCGAACAAATCATTGTCTCCGACCGGCGCTGGAAGAATTCGCTCGATGCGTTGCGCGCGCACGCATATCTGATGGGGCGCGATCAGGTGAGCGACGACGATCTGCTCTTTCTCGAACACGCGCTGTGGAAAGATCCCGAGGAGCGCCCGAAGGTCCGCGACGCCATCCGCCACCTCGTCAAAGGCTACGAGGAAGAGGCGCGCGAACTCCTCATTCAGAGCCAGGAGCTTCGCGAGTACGCGATGGAGCGAAAATGGGAGAGCGACGAGATGCGCGATCGCGCGCTGGTCGAAGCTCACGCCAAAATCGCGAACATCCTGATCAAGTTCGAAAACCTGCTGCGCGACGCCGCCGAGAGCGGACGCCGGCTCGAGACCGCCGAGGCGATGCGCTCGCAGGTGCGCGATATCCAGAACTCGATGCTGCGTCAGCGGATGTGAACCGGCGCGAGGAGCGATGCCTGCCGAGGAATCAACCCCAGCGATCGTCCTGCGCGCCCGCGACTATTCAGAATCCGATCGAATCGTAACCCTCCTCACGCGCGATTTCGGCAAGCTTTCCGGGATGGCGAAGGGCGCGAAAGCGTCGCGCCGTCGTTTCGAGCGCAAGCTGGAGCCGTTCTCGCACGTGATGCTTTATTTTCGCCGTCGCCCGCACGGGCAACTCGTGTTCGTGACGCGCGCCGAGATGGCCGACGGAATCGCGTCGATCGATGTCGAGGGCGACCTCGGAAAAATCGCGCTCGGAAGTTATCTGCTCGAGTTCACCGACGCCCTGACCTCCGAGCAGGCCGACGCTGCCGGAGCGTATCGCGCATTGATCGACGCGCTCACCGCGATGACCGCGTCGGGGGCGAGCCAATCGCTGCGACAGGCGTTCGAGTTGCGGATGCTCGCGTGGGCGGGCTTCGGGCTGGATTTCGGACGATGCCGCGGATGCGCAGCATCGATCGCCGGGGAGACATCCGCCGTGTATTTCGTGGTCTCGCGCGGCGGCGTGGTATGCACGCGATGCCGGTCGTCGATTCCGGAAGGCGCCATCCGGATGGAAGCATCAAGCGCGTCAACTTTGGCGGCGCTCGCCAATTGCCGCGTCGCCGACGCGGTCGCGATGCCACACGGATGTGAGAACGCCACGGCGGCGCTGGCGCGCTTCATTTCGACAGTTCTCGATCGCCGGCTGCGCTCGGCTGCGTTCCTCGATTCGATAATGCCGCTCAACGGTTCGCGCCAATAATTTCGCTTAAATTTCGCCTATAAGACCCTATGAGCTCAACTGCCCATTTGGGTTCGTTTGGTAATTTTCAGAGGAGTGGCGCTGCGGACCGCGGAGGGAAACTCCGCTTATTTGTTGGATCATTTCAGATCGCACCCGCGAAGAAAAGCCCTTTCCGCATGTATTGACTGACGACCGCGGCGACAGGTGTCCAAGAAAGCAGCAGGACCACGGCCCGTTGGGCCGCGGTCCCGCTTTTCTAATCGTTGTGTTCGAAATTTAG
>DASPQU010000147.1:0-4264 GCA_035624805.1 Binataceae bacterium (SeqCode)
AGACTTTCGAGCCCCAGCTACGACACGAGGAACCCTGTATGCTGCTTGTTTTCCTGATTTTGGGCGGTTTTTTCGCTTTCGCGGCGACCGTCCTGTATCGGCTCCTGGGCCGTGAGCGGTACGGCAAGGATCGTCCAGCACCGGTTCCGCAGCTCACCGCCAGCGCCAGCGCCCTCAAAGACGGGTCGCTGAAACCGGAACCAGTCAGGACCATCCGAATCTATTTCATCAAACCTTCGCGCTACGACGAGGAGGGATACGTACAGCTCTTCCGCTACGGCGTGCAGCCCAACAATACCCTCACCGTCCTGCTTGCACTGAACCAGGCCTACAACAAGCGCTATTCCGCGGAGCGCAACGTCTACCTCGATACAATTATCTGGGACGAAATTTGCGATGGGGTGATCAGCCCCGAGACGATTCGCGCGATCAAAGATAAGGCCGCCGAAGACGGTGTCGAACTCATCGTCGGACTCGCGGGAGTGCAGTCCAACCAGTATCCGCGCGGACGCGACCTCGCGCTTCAGTTCAAGGCGCAGGGCGTGACCACGATGATGGGCGGTTTCCACGTCAGCGGTTATCCCGAGTCGGTCGCGTTTCTTAACGCGTGCGGGATCACGACCGTCGTCGGCGAAGCCGAAAACATCTGGGGCCAGATCGTCGAGGATTTCCTCAACGGCGAGCTCCAGTTGAACTACTCGGTGAGCCAGGGAATCCGCGCCAAGACCGGCAGGGAAGACATCATGGTGCCGGTCATCAACGACGTTCAGCTTCCGGTCGTCGACGATCGTTACCTGACGCGGTTCTTCAACACCGCGATGACCACCATCGACACGTCGCGCGGATGTCCGTTCACCTGTTCGTATTGCAGCGTCAAGAACGTGATGGGGCGCACGATGCGCTCGCGCGAGCCGGACTTGGTGGTCTCGTGGGTGCGCGATGCGTGCCGCAATCACGGAATCGAATCGTTGTTCCTGGTCGACGACGACTTTTTCCGTTCGCCGCGATGGGAGGAGATTCTTACCGGGCTGGCCGAGGTCAAAAAGGAATTTCCGAAGTTCTCGTTCATGATGCAGGTCGATGTCGACGCGTCGTGCTATGCCAATGTCGCCGAGGGCGAGACCGAGGGCGCAAAGCATCGCCGCGCCAAACGCTTCACCGAATTGGCGGCAGCGGCAGGATGCTACCAGGCGTTCATCGGGATCGAGTCGCTCAATCCTGACAATCTGAATTTCGCGACCAAGTATCAGAACACCGACGATCGCCAGCACAAGCTCAACGTCGAACAGGCGCGCAGCCGCGTGATCGACAAGTATCGTCGCGTCGTCGAGAACTGGCACAAGGTTGGAGTCTCAACTCACGCCGGATACATGCTGGGATTCCCGTTCGACGGCCCCGATTGCGGACGTATCGCGGCGCAGACGCTGCGCAAGATTGGCTTTGATATCGTGTCGTTTTTCATCATGACTCCGCTCCCCGGGACCGAGGATCAGGAGCGCTACGCGGATTCGGGCGCGATCATCGATTGGGATTTCAACAACCTCGATTCGCAGCACGTCACGCTTAAGCATCACAAGCTGGACAATCATTCGTGGATGCAGGCGTATCGCGATGCGTTCACCGGCTTCTATTCCTTCGGTCGCTTGATGCGCGAAGTGTTCACTGTCTCCGCGGGGCGAAATCTTTCGGCTGAAGCGCGCCGCTCGGTGCTGCGCCAGTTCTCGTATTATTTCTTCAGCTATCGTCAGGGACGCCATCCGATGGTCGGCGGCATCTGGCCGATTCGCCGCCGCGACGTGCGTCGCGCGGTGATCACGGACGAAGATGCGCGCCGTCATTATCTCGGCAAGTTCGATGCTATTTTGCGCGGCGACTCGGCCGGTTTCGCGGCGGCGCCGGCGTAACGCACAACGCCATCTTCAGCAGATCAACACAACCGGCGCGGGAGATTTCTCCCACGCCGGTTTGTTTCGCATAGCATCACCAAAGCGCTTGCGCCGGATGCTGACCTGCGCAAATCTGCACACCTGACATGACACTCTGGCTGATTCTTGGAATCGTCGTTGCGGTTGTCGCGCTCCTGATTTTTGTCAGGGTTCTGCGCGTCATTATCGGGCTGGCTCTGCGGCTCGTGATCGTGGTCGGCGCGATCGTCGCTGCCGTCGGCGGCGTCGCGATGCTGATGAACAACGAGACGATCTTCGAGCAACCGGGGACGTGGGCGCGCATCGCTCGATTTCTGACCGTCAACGCGGCGGCGACGAGCGACAAGGGACTCGGTACCGCCGTTTGCTACTCCGAGCGTGCGGGATCGGGTGGGCAGAGCGTACCGCGCAAATCTGCGGAGAAGACGCTGACGATCCCGCAGGCCTCGCCGTCCGCGACCCCCACACCTCCGCCTGGTGTCGCGTCGATCGAAGAGAACGTCTATCCCGAATTGGTTACACGTGGCTATCCAGGCATCTCGCGCGACAAGCTGTTCCAGATGGCGCAGGATTCGGTCAACGAAATGGGCGGATGGAAGATCATCAAGAGCGATGCGCGTGCAGGAACCCTCGACTGCATCTACGTTTCGCGCATCCTCGGCTTCGAGGACGCGATAAAAATTTTCGTGTCGCCGCGCAGCGATATCGAGCTGTGCTCGCACTCCAAAATCGGCGAGCCCGACGCCTCATCGTTGATAGGCTCTCTTTTTCACGGCGATTTCGGCGCCAACATCGGCCATATCAAGCAGTTTTACACGGAGATGCAGCCCAAGGTCGATGCGCTGTACAAGGCGCGCGAGCGCGAGCAGACGCGTTGATGCATCTCGCCAATCGGGTGTGAGCCGCGCTACCATTTGAACCATGCTTCGCGAACCGCAAATCGACTCCCTTGCGAATTTTCTCGTCAGCGGCCTCGTCGCCAAGGGCGTCATCAAGCCCAAGGGTGACGCGAAAGACCTCGTCGCATGCGTCATCGAGCTGATGTCTGAAAACTTCGAGACCGAAGCGCGCATCGACGAGGAAGCCGACAGGATGGCGGAGGAGCTGGCGCGCAAGGACCCGCGCGTCGATCCGACACGGCTGCGCGCGATGGCGAAGCAGCGGATTGCCGAGAAGAAGAATTTCGTCATCTAGCGCGGCGATGAAACTTACCGAAGAAAGAGTGCTGTTCCTCGCTCGCGAATCGCTGACGCGACTACGCGACGAGAAGCTCGCCGACGTTCCGAACTTCGCGCTCGCGCTACGCCAGGCCCGCGAGCTCATCCGGCAATGGGAAGAGAAGGGCGACGAGATCGATCAGGCGGTGCGCCGCAAAATCACTTCGATCAAGCGCGGAATCGTCGAGGGCAGCCCCGAGTGGAACCTGCTGTTCCGGCGCTATCGCGAAGAAGAGCTGCGTAAACGCGGCGTCCTTCGCTGAGCTGATTCCCACATCCGGCGCACATTCGATGGACGACGACAGCGGCGATATCCTCGTTCGCGCAGGATTCAAAACGCGCGGCTTGTTCGCCTCGATGCGCCCCGGCCGTCTCCTCGATATCCCGGCGGGAGGCGGAATCCAGTCGCGCGCGCTCGCCGCTATGGGATACGACGTCGTATCCGCGGACCTGTTCCCCGGCGAAAGCAGCGGCGCGACAATCAGTGTCGTACGCGCCGATGCGAATCAAGCGTTTCCGTTTCGCGCGTCGAGCTTCGATTACGTCCTGTCGCGCGAGGGAATCGAGCATCTCGAGAATCAGACTGGGTTCCTCCGCGAGTGCGCGCGCGTGCTGAAGCCCGGCGGCACGATCGTGATCACCACGCCCAACCTGATGCATCTGTCGGCGCGCGTCAGCATGTTCCTGACGGCGCAGCGCAATATGCGTCGCGGTCTCATCAACGAGGTTCAGACGCTGCGCGGACGCACGGGGCCGTATCTCTATCACGGTCACGCGTTCATGCTCGACTACTTCCGGATGCGCTACATGATGCGCGTCGAGGGCTTCGAGTCGATCAACGTCTTCACCGATCATTACAGCCCGACTTCGATAGCGCTCGTGCCGATCGTCCCAATCCTGTGGCTCGCGATGCGGTACTCGGCGGCGATATCCAAGCGCCAGCGCAAGCGCAAATCGCGCACGTCGACGCCCGACGCGGTTGCGAGCGAGATCATTCGACACGTCCTATCGCCGGCGATGCTCTTCGGCAAACGAATGATAGTGACCGCCGTTCGATCGGCGAACTCGAAGCGATAAATTCATCTGATTTTCGATTTTCGTTCGCCGAAATCTGCGTGTAGA
>DASPQU010000148.1:0-3492 GCA_035624805.1 Binataceae bacterium (SeqCode)
ATATGACCTTCTCAAGCGCTTCCGCCGTAACTGCCTACCTGAGCGGCGGCAAAGGCGGACCGGCTGGCGCTCTGACAGCGTGCCTTGCCAATCCGACAACCAGAAACAGTTCGGGAGATTTCGGAACTCAGGTGACGGCGTTCAAGCTCAACGTGGACTTCAACACGGCAGGATTGATGCCGAGGGGCGTCACCACCGCATACAGCAGCCTAATCGTCTGCGCCACCGGCTTCACATCGATCGACGGGCATACGGTCGCCCAGGTGCTTGGTCTCGCGGAGACCGCTCTTGGCGGTGGAGGCCTCCCCCCGGGAATGGCCTATTCGGACGTTAGCGCCATCGCCGCGGACCTAAACCTGTCTTTCGACGACAACGGGACGCAGTTCTGCCCGAGCACATGGGCCAACGCCCATCTCTTCTTCAACAGTTGTCCGTGAGCGCCAGCGGCGACCAATGGGCTGAACGGGGAAACCGCCATCGCGCCAACTTTGGCGTTCACCGGACTGGCTTAGTGCATATTGAAGCCGCCGCAGACTGAGACCGATTGTCCGGTCGTCGAGCGGCTCGCATCGCTGGCGAAGTAAACGGCAAGCTCCGCGATCTCTTCAGGCTCGACCATCTTCTTGGTTGCGCCCATCGCCACCGCGCGCTCGTTGTATTCGTCGAGCGTCAACCCGAAGCGATCCGCGATTTTGCCCACGCCGGTCTGGCTGATTGTCCATCCCGCGCGCGTCGGCCCCGGACAAATCACGTTGCAGGTGATGCCGAACTCGCCGCATTCGAGCGCGAGCGTGCGGCTGAGCCCGATCACGCCATGCTTCGCCGCCGCATACGCTCCCAAGCGCGGCACGCCCTGAAGGCCCGCAACTGAAGCGATATTGACGATACGGCCGTAGCAACGATCGACCATGTGCTGGAGGAGAGCCTTGGTGAAATACCAGGTGCCGTGGAGATTCAGTGCAATATTGTCGAACCAGCAATCGTCATCCATCTCAAGCAGCGTGCGATGGTCGGCGACGTCGCCGCCGCCTGCATTGTTGACGAGGATATCGACGCGCCCGAAGTGATCGAGGTTGCCTTGACGGTCGCGAGGCACTGGTCTTTGCGGGTGACATCGCAGACCGTGAAGACGCATCGTCGTCCCATCTTTTCGATTTCGGCGGCAACGTTCTTCAGGTCGGATGCGCTGCGCGAGCATATTGAGACATCAGCGCCTTCGGCAGCGTACGCGAGCGCGATCGAGCGTCCGATTCCTTTTCCGCCGCCGGTGATGAGAGCGATTCTGTCTTTGAGTTTCATAGCGATCCCTTTAGGCCCGCAGTCCTCCGCGAGCCGAATCCGAGGACGTTATATTCGTAAGACAATCATCGCAAACGAAACGGCCAGACAGGCACTCGGCGCATCCGCTCGTCATTCCGAGTTCCAGGCATCGCGGAGAACCGAGTTCCTTCGCTTCGCTCAGGATGCGCGTTCGCACACGGCTCACGCACACCTTCGCGCGACAGACAAGCCCTGTCAGGCCGGGGAATTCAGACCGGGCGAGGACGTCGGGAAGCGGGGGGAGGAAACCGTGCTCGTGCGGAGCATCGACTCACTTCTTCTTCCACCACTTCCACCATCGACGCTTTCCCGGCTGTCCGCCCGCTCCTTTTCCCGCCTGAGCCTCGCGATGCTGCGCCTGTTGCTCCTGATGCGCAGCCTGACGTTGTTCGCGCTCGGCCTGACGACGCGCCTGAGCCTGCTGACGGACTTCCGCTCGCTGCTCGGGCGTCATCTGCCGCCACTTCTGGTAGTTCTGCATCACGCGCTGACGTTGCTCAGGCGGAAGCTGCTGAAAACGCTGATAGCGCTGGAGTATCTGCTCGCGCTGCTCCGGCGGCAGTTGGCGGAATCGCGCATATGCCTGACGCAACTGGGTGCGCTGGTCTTCGGGGAGTTGACGCCATCGCCGCAGCCCTTCCATCGCCTGCTGCTTTTCCTGCGGCGAGAGATTCTGGAACTGCCGATAGTTCTGCCGGGCGGCCTGACGCTGCTCGGGCGTCATCGAATTCCACTGGCGATAATTGTTGAGCGCGCGCTCGCGCTGCTCGGGCGTGAGCGACGACCATTCGCTCTGATGCTGCGCTATAAACGCGCGCTCCGCGTCGTTCGCGGGCGCTGCGCCTTGCGCAAGCGCGACGGATGAGAGCAGGGCGACAATCATCGCCGCGATCCACGATGCGCGCGTTATGCGATTGCCGCCGATCACGGATTCTCCCCGTTTTCGCTGTCGTCAGGGGGCGGCGTCTGAGCCTGTGTATCGTCGTGAGAATTGCGCGCCGGCTGGATTTCCATCGTGTTGTGCGGCGCTCCCAGATATCCCATCGCGTTCAGCGCGCGAATCTGATCGAGCATCGAGGGCGGCGCAGCCTGCGGAGCATTCGCGGAAGCGCTGCCTTGAGCGGGAGCTTTGGCGGCAGGGGGCGGCGTGAATAGATCGAGGTCGAGCAGCATTTTGAGATCTGGCGCGCTCTGAGCCAACACGTTTTGGCTTGCGGAAGCGATGAGCGCGGCCGTCAGCATTGCTCCCCCAAAAGCGTTACGACGACGACTTCTCATTGCGCGATGGGGCAGGCGCAAATTGATCGAGGTTGGAGATTTCGTCGTAGTTTTCAAGCAGATCAAGATGTTCCACGACCGGATAGTCACGAAGCAAGCCGAGGTCGGCGGGCGCATCTTCGAGCGCGAGTTGATCGACGGGCGGAGTCGGCCCGAGTTGCTGCGTCGGACGAATCGCGATTGTCGCTACGATCGTCGCCGCGACTGCTCCAGCAGCCGCGAGCGACATCCATGAGTACGCGGGGCGCCACCACGTTTGCGGTTGTTCGCGACGGGCGGCAAGCCGTATCCGAAGCTGCGCGCGATAGCGAGTCCAGTCGGGTTCCGGAATCTGTGCGACCTTCTCGGATATCTCGCGCAACATCGACGCCGACGATTCCATCGACGCGCGACATCGCGCGCACGTCTGGAGATGACTCTCGACGCGCGAGCGCTCGTCTCGGTCGAGTTCGCCGCGCAGGTACGGTATCAGCGCAGTCTCAGGATGTTTCGCAAACATGAATCGCAATTCTCTTATGGCTCTTCGCCTTTCAAAATTTTCTTAAGCGCCGCGATTCCGCGATGCACGTGGACGCGCGCCGTCGCCTCCGAGCATCCCAGGACTTGGGCTATTTCCCTGCTCGTAAATCCCTCCTCCGCCTGCATCAGCACGGCGGCGCGCTGATTCGCGGAGAGCTTGTCGAGCGCGCCGCGAAGCCGGCCTGCAGATTCACCTTGAATCACCTCCACGTCAGGTCCGGGCGCGTCGGAGGGAAAATCGATCTCGGGCGCGTCAGGATCGTCGTCGCGTTTTCCAATCGGCACCATCTTGCGCCACCATCGATTTCGCCGCTGATGGTCGATGCACAGGTTGACCAGGATACGGTGGAACCACGTCGAGAATTTCGAGCGCTC
>DASPQU010000149.1:0-5554 GCA_035624805.1 Binataceae bacterium (SeqCode)
GCAGCGGCGCGCGCGATCTCGCCGATATCACGGGCGCTCAGCTTGTGATGCATCGTAAGGCGCCATCGCCACACGTCAACCGTCATGTGGAAGACGGCGAGCGGCTTCGATGCGGCAGTCTCGAACTGGAGATACTTCATACTCCCGGCCATACCCCGGATTCGATCAGCGTCCACGTCGCAGATCGCGTGTTTACCGGCGATGCGCTCCTGATCCATGGCACCGGCCGGGCGGATTTTGCGGGCGGAGATCCGGGCGAAGAATACGACGGGATCGTCGGCAAACTGTTCAAGCTTCCGGATTCAACGATAGTGCTTCCCGCGCACGATTATCGCGGTCATACGCAATCGACGATCGGCGAGGAAAAGCGGTCGAATCCACGCGTCGCGGGGCGCACCCGCGCTGAATACATAAACTTAATGAACAACTTGAACCTGGCGCTGCCGCAGGGAATCCAGGAGGCGCTGCAGCCGAACGAATCGGATCTTGAAAGCGATGTCGTGAATTTCCCGACCTATGCGCAACTCAACGCCGTCAATCAGCTTGGGCCTGCCGAGGTACGCTCGCGTCTCGATGGTGCGAACCCTCCGATCCTCGTCGACGTGCGCGAAAATGAGGAATACAGAGGCGAGCTCGGACACATCGCAGGCGCGCGGCTGATTCCCCTGGGAGAGCTGGCCGAGCGCGGCGCGCGAACTGTCCGACGCGAAAGATCGCGAGATTGTCGTGATATGCCGCTCCGGCATGCGCAGCACGACCGGGGCGGCGATGCTCACCGGGATGGGCTTCGAACACGTATGGAATCTCAAGGGCGGGATGCTCGAATGGAGCGACGCTGGGCTCCCGGTTGAGCGGTGATGGCGTACGACGGAATCTGAGGAGACTGCCCGATGAATCGACCGCTTAGCATCGCGGAACTCGATCACGTCGTGCTGCGATGCCGCGATATCAATCGAGCGCTCGATTTCTATGTCTGCCTGCTGGGACTGCAAGAAGAGAGGAGAATCGGCGCGATCGGGCTGGTCCAACTGCGCGCCGGTCGCAGCATGATAGATCTGATTCCCGCGTCGGCAGGCGCCGCGCGCGACGACGCGAACCTGAACGTCGATCATGTCTGTCTTGGCGTCGAGGTCGCGGAAATCTCTCAGGCGGCCGCGTTTCTCAAAGCCGAGGGCGTTGAAGTAATCGGAGAACCGGCGCAGCGTTACGGCGCGCGCGGAATGGGGATGTCGATCTACATCCGCGATCCCGAAGGCAATGTGATCGAGCTCAAGCAGATGCCGTCCGGCGTCTGACGCTCGCCTCGCCGAGCGACAATCCATCCGATAATCGAGTCAGGGGCGCATTCAACCGCCCGCAAGAGCTTGTTTTTACCCGCTGCAACAATAGAATCGTCCTCGTTTGCGGACCGTCGAGAGGGGAAAGCAGAATCATGCGCAATTTCAGACCATCTGCCTCGCGAGGATTCCTCGCGGCGCTCGTACTTTTATCAGCCGCGGCACTGGCGGGATGCTCGGGCAGTACGCCGGCGAAAACCGCTCAGAACTATACCGATGGTCTGAAGCTGTACAACTATCCCGGGTGCTATCAGCTGCTGTCGCATCAGGATCAGCTCGATCGCACCATAGATCAGTTCCTGACCGATGTCCCGCTGGCGCCCAACGTCAGCCGCGAGTGGTTTCGCGCAGTCCTGCACGCCTACGACTATCAGGTCGGCGATACCAAGCAGGAAGGCGATTCCAAAGCCGTCGTTACCGTGAAAATTACGCGCCCCGACCTTGCGTTGTGGGAGCGCACGGTCGACGCCCAGCTCGGACCGAGCGACACGCCGGATTCGTTGGCTCAGAAGCAGCTTAACGAAAACTCGTATCCGAAGGTCACCTACGACGACAACATCGTTGCGGTTAAAGAAGGCAGCGACTGGCGAATCCTGGTCGATTTTCCTGCCAAAGAAGCGATCGCCAAAAAGCACAAGGAAGCGATCGACGCATACCACAAGCACGACTACGACAAGGCGATTTCGACCTACCAGGGCATTATCCAGGACCTCGACAAGGAAGAGGCGACCGGCAACGCAGGATTGAAATCCGCCTATCAGCGCGAACTCGACGAGATCCAGGCGGTAAAGAGCCAGATTCCTGAAGCGCAGGCGTACGTGCCGAAACTGGCGCTCTCCGATGTGGACATGAAGATGGGAGCGTCGCGCGTGCCGGGAATTTTCGGGAAGATCACCAACAGCGGCGACAAGGGGATCGACGAGGTCGTATGCACCGTCACGTATTACGAGGGCAAGGGCAAGAAGCGCAAAGCGGTGGCGACCGAAGAGCACACGATTATCGCGACACCGCTGGAGTTCATTAACTTCTCGCGTCCGGTCCTGCCGTTCGTGCCCGGGGAGACGCGCAACTTCGGCTTCAAGCTGACCGCTCCGGCTGACGTTCAGCAGCGCGCGAACCCCGACATGGAAATAACCGGAATCGTATTCACTCAATCCAAGGCTCCGCTGCCGAAGCCTCAAGCCGCACCGGGCGCGAGCCCTTCAGCGGCGGCTTCGCCCGCAGCCGCAGCGGCGGGAGCGGCAGCGCCGCCGCCACCTCCGCCACCTCCACCGCCTCCGGCGGCGCATTAAACCGCATAGATTTCAGGCGAGTCGCGAAGGATGTCACCCGCTCATCCTTCGCGATTCCTTTTCCGTCCTCATTCGAAACCCGAAGGGGGGCGCACTCCAGTGCGCGCAGTGCGCTTTCGGACGGGGACTTTGAATCGAAGGGGTGAGGCGATTCGCCGCGCCGTCTGAAAGACTCGCGAGGCGGAGCGCGAGCGCAGCCCGAGCGAAATAAAAGTGATGTCACCCGCTCATCCTTCGCGAATCCTTTTCCGGATGCGTACAATCCTGCTTCGAGTTGACGATCAAAATCTCAATCGCGATTCCTACCCATAATCGCTCCGACCTCGTCGGCGATACGCTCGCCGGCGTATTCGCGACCCGCATCCCGGAAGGCTGTCAAGTCGAATGCGTCGTGATCGATAACGCATCGACCGACGCTACCGCCGCGATTGTCGACGCCGCTGCGCGTAACGCGCCGTTTCCCGCGCGACGCGTCGTGGAATTGCGCCTGGGATCAAGCTTTGCGAGAAACCGTGCGATCGACGAAACGAGCGGCGACGTGATCCTGTTCGTTGACGACGACGCGATCGCCTCCGAGGATTGGGCCGTGCAGTTGATCGACGAAGTGGGACGCCGAAGCCTCGATGTTGCGTGCGGGATGGTGATTCCGAAATGGGAGATTGCGCCGCCGGCGTGGCTGAAACCGCCTTTGTGGAGCAAGCTCGCGGTTCACGATCAGGATTCGATACTCCGCTCACCTGCGGGAGCAGAGGAAAACCTTGCGAATTATTTCAGTGCGAACTTCGCTATCCGTCGCAGCGCGTTCGAACGTTTCGGGCGCTTTCGCGAAGACCTGGGAGTAGTGGGAGGCAATCCGATTTCCGGCGAAGACACGGAACTGTTTGCGAGAATCATCGCGGGCGGCGGAAAGATTGGATTCGCGCGCCGCGCCGTGATCCAGCATCGAATCGGGCCCGAGCGCATGACGCGCGAATATCTGCGTCGCAAGAGTTTCGCGTTTGGGGTGGGCAGCGCGATCGCTGCGGGCAAAAGCCACAATCGACTCGACAAGCTGCTGAAGAATGTTTTTCGAATGGCGTCGGCGTGGACGCGAGGCGACGCGACCGCGGTCGTCTATCATCAGATGGAATGCGCGAACTTCTTTGGATACTGGTGGGGCCGCGTCGTCGTCCGCCGGCGGATGCGCGGCGCGATCGGTTAGCGCACAAATTCGTCGAGGATGCCGCGCCGCAGGATCGCGGCGAGATAGGGAATCAGGTCCAATCGAGACAACTCCGCGAGGGACGCCCAGCCCGCCTCGACATGTTCGTTCGGACGCAATCGAATCTGGCGCGGGCCGCCCTCGATCGCGCATTCATAGAGCAGTTGCATGTACGGGCCCTCGCTCTTGTGGACGCACAGGAATCGACTGGGATGAGCGACGAGACCGGTTTCCTCCTCGATTTCGCGGGCGAGGCACAGCTCGAAATCCTCGCGCTCCGCAAGATGCCCGCCGGGCAAATCCCAACTTCCCGGCCGATACGACATCGTCGGCGCGCGCTTCAGGACGAGAAGCCGCCCGCGCTCGACCAGGACGCCGTGAACTCCCACCCAAAACCGATCTTCCATCGAATCGAAAAGGCTACCCGCACCGCAACGGCAACGCCATCTTGGCGTTTGTCGGCCGGCGTCTTTCCGCGTAAATATCTCCCGCACTGGAGACAGCGTGATGACAAAGAACGAGTTTTACCGGGAGGCTCGCCGTGATCTGGACGGTCCTCTTCACGGCGTTCGAGTGCTTGATGTCACCACGAGCTGGGCGGGACCGATGGCGGCGTGCGTGCTGGCAGACTTGGGCGCGGAGGTGATCAAGATAGAAGCGCCGGTGGGAGAAGTTATTCGCCGATTGCCTCCGTTTCTTCCCGGAACAAATCCGCCGCTCGGTTTCGGCCAGGTCACGGTTAATCGCAACAAGCAAAATCTGACGCTCGAGTTGCGCGCTCCCGAAGGGCGCGAGATTTTCCTCAAGCTCGCGGCAACCGCGGACGTCGTTATCGAAAATTTCCGTGCCGGTACGCTTGCGAAGTGGGGCGTCGGCTATCAGGACGTGCGCAAGGTCAAACCGGATATCGTGTACGTGTCGATCACCGGATGGGGCCAGTGGGGACGCGATCACGATCGCGTCGGATACGATCCGATGGCGCAGGCCGCCAGCGGATTCATTTCGCTCAACGGTCCGGCCGACGGTGACCCGGTCAAGGCTCCCACCTTCTTGTGCGACGATCTGGCCGGGCTTCACGGCGCGATTGGAGCCCTTGCCGCGTTGCGCCATCGCGACGAAACCGGTGAAGGGCAGCACATCGATGTCGCGCTGCTCGATGCGATGCTCTTTCAATCCAACGGCTATCCGACGCTGGGCGCGATGGGCATCGGGATGCCACGCTGGGGGAATCAGTTTGGCATTTCCGTTCCCACCAACGTGTTCAAATGCCGTGACGGTTCCGTCCTGATGGGAACTCTGCTCGACACTCATTGGAAGGAGCTGGCGCGGATGTGCGGGCGGCCCGAGCTCGCCGACGATCCCGAGTTCGCAACGCTGCCGGGACGCGCGCGCAATCGCGATCAATGCAACGCGATGGTGGCGGGATTCTGTGCCGGCCGCACGGTTGAAGAAGTTGTCGGGCAAAGCGCCCGCCATTCAATCCCGTGCGCGCCCGTGCGCTCGTATGAAGAAGCCGCGCGCGATCCTCACGTGCTCGAACGCGACATGTTGGTGCAGGTTGAGCAGCAGGACGGAAGCGTCGCGCCGATTACCGGGCCCGCTGCGAAGTTCTCGCGGACTCCCACGCGGATTCGCTTTGGAGCGCGTGCGCTTGGCGCGGACAACGATAGCGTGCTCGAAGAATTGGGTTACGACGCGCCCGCTCGCGACGCTCTACGCGAGAA